>JAHJOQ010000074.1 GCA_018820315.1 Candidatus Zixiibacteriota bacterium
ATAGGATTAGCGAGCCACATTAACACGATTGATCTCGCGCGGATCACCGATCTCGATTTCCTTCTGTTGCCGGAAATGTTCAACTGCGTCTACACACCCGATAAGTTCGAAGTTGTTGATGACACCGACGGCACTATCGAGAAGCTGAAAGCAATCTCTGCTGCAAATCCGAGGCTTCATCTCATCGCAGGTACGCTGCCGATCACCGACGAGGATGACGGGGAACTGTACAATCGATCGCTCACATTCAGGAATGGCGAAGTCATCCATAGCGTCTCCAAGATACATCTATTCCGACCGATTAAGGACGACAGGCTCTTCAAAAAGGGCTCCTATGTGGGCAATTTCTCGACGATGATCCGAGAGAACGAAGTGCTCGCCGGTATTGCGATTTGCTATGACCTCAGATTCCCCGAATTAATCCGCAGGATGACACTCGAACGCCTCCAGGTGTTGTTCGTCCCGGCGCACTGGGCGAAAGCACGCGAATTTGCATGGAAAACTCTTCTCTGCGCACGAGCTATCGAAAATCAGGTTTTCGTCGTCGGCCTGAATAATGCGAGCAAGTCATTCTGCTTTGCTCCGGAAGGGGAATGCCGCTATGAAAGTGAAGACATTGTAGACTTCGCCACATTCGAAATCGATCTTAATGAGATTGATGAATCGAAGAAGCTGTTCAACACGCGATTCGATACAGAGCTGCTGTAGATAGTACCAGGACGAGCATCACTGGGTGGCAAACAAAACATCCCGCACAAACACACCGATCATCACAGCCGCCAACACGAGTTTCACAATCACTCCAGCGACGAATCCAATGAATGTCCCGAAGCCTGCTTTTAGCGCAGCTACGGATGCCTTGCCGGCAATCAGTTCAAAGGCGACCGCCCCGACGAACGGACCGATTATCATTCCGGGCAAAGCACCGACGAAGAGTCCTACAATCATACCGACGAATGCACCAACGATGCCCCATTTGCTGGCGCCCATTTTCTTTGCGCCATAGAGTCCGGCTACCCAGTCGAGAACGAGGGAGAGCAGAGTCAGCAGTCCGAAAATAAACAAATAGTTGAAGCCGATCTGCTCGAAGCCGGTCAGGAGTCCATACAAGAATGCGGCTGCCCATATAATCGGAATCCCCGGTATTACAGGCAGGACACTGCCGATCAATCCGAACAACATCAAGATAAGCGTCAGAATGAAGTATGTGATCTCCGAAGCGCTCATGTCATGAAGCCTTGATGAGTTTCACGAGCTGCGGAGCATCGTTCCAATCACGAAGAATGTGATCAGCTTTGGTCCCATCCAGGTACTCATCATTCAAGCCGACGTACAGGCAAGTCTTCGCTCCGAGTGCCGAGGCACCCTTGATATCAGTCCACTCTGTATCGCCGATATGCAGCGATTCTGCCGGATCGCATTTAACCCGATCAAGCACAGATGTGAATGCGACGGAGTCGGGCTTGGCGGTTCCCGTCTCATCTGAGAAGGAGTGATCACTGAAGTACTCTGCGATCTGATACTTATCGAAAATCTTCCTGATGACAGTCCCCGGCGAGAAGCCTGTGTCGGACACGATCACGAGTGTGAATTCCTGAGCGAGTGCGTTCAGTCCGTCTTTGACATTCGGAGCGAGGGGA
This sequence comes from Candidatus Zixiibacteriota bacterium, assembly GCA_018820315.1. Lineage (NCBI taxonomy): Bacteria > Pseudomonadati > Candidatus Zixiibacteriota > Candidatus Zixiibacteriota bacterium. Next base: position 1,641 of record JAHJOQ010000074.1, read on the forward strand.
GGAGGGATTTCGAGGAGAGCATTCTGAACGTTGCAGACAAGATCGTCGAATCCGTTTCCATTCGGACTCAAGCCTACAAGATTCAGTTGATGCTCGAGTCGCTCTTTCGGCGTCATTAATCTCGCCTCCTCTCGATAGGTATTCCCGAAATGGAGGCTCGTATCGAGGTAGGCGGAGTCGAGAGCCGACTTGTCAGCAAAGCCTAGCTTTTCGGCATATTCACTTATAAGTTGTCGCCTTCTTGCAGAAACTGAGATCTCCGTATTGAAATCGAATACCGTCCCCCAGAGATCGACAGAAATGACACGAGTTTTCATAGAGTTGAAAATAGGAATACAGAGAGACTTCGCAAGCGAAAACGGAGGCTTGGTGGGAACGACAAGACAATCGAGGACTATGGACAGCCGGGCGGAGGACCGCCCCCGAATATGTAGGCTATCAAATACACGGCATCGTCGATATCGACTTCGCCACTGCAATCGGCATCGCCAACGGAATAGGGCAGAGGTTCCGGTCCCCCGGCAAAAATGTACTGTATCAAATAGACAACATCGTCGATATCGATGGCGCCTGATGCGTCGGCGTCACCATCCGGGCCACTCACTGTGATGGACCCTGTTTGGCAATACGGAGTGTAGCTACCGAATAGTGATCTGTATTTCAGGCTGAAGGTCAGCGCGGACATCGAATCAACAGATGAACTCGCCCCATATGTTTGTGACCCGACAGTGAAATACAACCTGATGATCTCACCGCTTCCGGGCGGTAGAGGCAGTGACCCGCCGCCACCGTCGGCCTCCAGCATCAACGTCATAAGTCTCGCGCCCGGATTCACCAAGAGCACAGACACGTCCTCAAAATACTCGCATCTGGTGCCCGCAAGCGAAAACGAATCATACGCGAGTCCGGCATCACCGGTATATACAAATGGAAGTATTATTCTGTCGATTTCGATGTCGTTCCGACTCGTGACTGACACCCCGACGGACTGACCGTACAATCCCCGCTCGTTGGAGAAGTTGAGCGAATCGAGCAACGCTACGATGCACTCCGGGCGATTCATTGAATAATCTCCGCTCGGAGTCTCAACTGTCAGAAAGATATCAAAGACTCCGGGGGCATCGTAGACGTGCGTTGGGTTCTCAGTGAAAGCCGAGTCGCCGTCACCGAAATCCCAAATCCACTCGATTGGTGTGTCAGGGGCCTCGCCTGTGAATGCTACAGTGAAAGGCACCTTGCCCAAACGACCATCGGCGTTGAAGATCGCCAGCACAGACTCCATCGCCGCCCTGAGATCAGGCAGTGGGCCGATATTCTGGCTGGTGGGTTCACCCTGCGGAGTTCCGGTGCTCTGCAAAATGTCGACTATCTCATCGCGTGTAAGCACTGTCCCGTAGGCATGCTCGTAAGCTCCCCGGAGCGCAGCAACAGCCCCGACAACGATCGGGGAAGCGCCGGATGTACCGCCGAAATCCGCCGTATAATAATGCGCCGTGTCACCTTCGGAATAGAGATCACCGTAGCCGAGTGTGTATATCTCCGATCCCCATCCCTGCAGATCAAGTCGCTCTCCGTAGGATGTGAACCACTCCGGAGAATGACTGGTAGGAGTTCCCGCACCAACGAGTATGGCGCCGGAATGCCTGTAGTCGGGGTCGAAGAGATTTCCGTACCAATAACTATCATCCAGATCCTGGTGACCGTTCGCACCCGCTTCCACTACAATCCGTCCGTTAGCACTCGCCGCGCTGATGGCATCGAATGCCGCCTGGTAAAACTCAATCGGGACGTAATTGCCACCATTTGGACCAGCCTCCTGCAGCTCAATGAGGATGATATCACCTGCATCGATATTGTCTGAAGCGAGATCGATTGCGTCGGCGTTGCTCATCGTCCCGATCGAGACAGTGTTCAGACTTACGCCAAATGCGATGCCCGTGACGCCGACACCATTTGAATCTGCTGCTATCTCCCCCAGAACCGCAGTGCCGTGATTGAACCAAATTGGATCGAGGATTAACGCGCCTCCGAGATGAATATCACCGTGAGCCTTGGAGAGATCCTCATGCGAAAATACCCAGTTGCCCTCAATATCGCAGACTCGGATACTCTCGCCTTTGGACCCCGGAATCCCCCACGAAAAATAGGCATCTATGCCCTGAGGCGCCGGATTCAGATAACCCTGATCGGGCTGCCAATTGGGTGTCGGCAATGGCTCAAATGCGGGCATAGGAATAGGCTGAGGATATACGGTCTCTATTTCGGGGAGGGCATTCAGCCGCTGGAGAAGATCGACAGCATCAGTCGAGGCGTCGAGAGTCAACTTAAAGTAAAGGTTTAAGTCCGCAAGCTCGCGATTGCCCATTGCCTGACCAGAGATTCGATCGGCATCCAGCTCAGATTCGGATCGAGAGAAATATCGATCTATACTGATTCCCGGATCATCGAGAATATTACCGGCAGCTAGAGTATCAGCACCTGCAAGGCTCACGAGTCGATCACCCCGCAGCCTGACATCAGTCCCTTCACGAAATTTGAGGACAATTATGTCGGAGCGAAATCCATCCGGAATCTTGTTGAATGCAATCTTAGGCGCAGGACGGCGTGGTAGGAAATCCTCGCCGAAGAACCTTCCTGCCGATGCGTCAGAGACACAGAGGCACAGCAGGATGCATGTCAGAATAATCTGGCAGCGAGATCGCATATCAATCCTCCATGACGTTATAATCTGTATCGAACGCACGGTATCCGACAATTAGTGAGTATATTTTGTATGCTAAATATAATTTACGCTATAGTCCCCAATCCGCAAGGACAAAGTGTGCCAATTCACTCGCATCAGACAACTTGCGATATCAGTCAAACCAGGGTATAATCTAGTTGGTAGCAGATGATCCCTATGATGCTCCGTGGGCGGCAAATGTCACCATCTGGCCCGAAATGACGAGATGGCGCATCAATTGGGGCAAAATACCATTCATGTGACCGGGGGAGATTGATGAAATACACTGAAGTGCTGAAACGCCTCAAGAGCATGGCAAATCCAGATGCTCTCGAGGGCATGGCGCGCTATGGGATTACTGCGACAAAGAGCTATGGAGTCTCGGCCCCAAAACTCCGCACACTGGCCAAAGAAATCGGTAAGAATCACGAACTTGCTCTGAAGCTGTTCGGTGCGGGCATCCTGGACGCTCGCTTGCTTGCTGCATTAATCGACGATCCGAAACTGGTTACACGCAGCCAGATGGAGTCCTGGGTGAAGCAACTGGAGAATTGGGGAGACTGCGATTGCTGCTGTAGCGTGCTGTTCGACAAGACGCCATACGCCTATGACAAGGCATTCCAGTGGAGCAAACGCAAGGCTGAGGTTGTCAAGCGTGCCGGATTCTCGCTGATGGCCGTTCTCGCAGTCCATGACAAGAAAGCACCAGATGAGAAGCTGGCGCAATTCCTGCCGGTTATCAAACGAGAATCAATCGATGAGCGGAGCCTTGTTAAGAAAGCTGTCAACTGGGCGCTGAGGCAGATTGGGAAGAGAAACCAGAATCTGAATCGGCTGGCGATCAAAGTTGGCGAGCAAATCAGGCTGATCGATTCTCGATCCGCGCGATGGATAGCCTCTGACGCTCTCCGTGAATTGAAAAGCGAGCAGGTGCAGGCACGGCTGAAGCAAAAACTAGCTCTGCGGCGACAGCAGTGATCCTTGACTTTTGCGGGGAGGTCCGCTAAGGTCGGTGTAATCATCGTCCTGTGAACTCCGCTCAAACATTCCCACTTGACACATGCCGTTGAATTAGGTATTAGAATTGAGGAATTAGCAGAAAATCTTACGGAGGAATATTATGAAGAGAGCAGTTATCGTTTTGACGATTCTGGTATTATTCGGCACATACTCTACGGCGGACGCACAGTTCGGCAAGATCATTACTCTCGGCGGTGGAATAAGCTCAGTGCAGAAACCTGATTCATTCAGCGATTATTACAAGCGCGGATATAATGGCAGTGCCGCTCTTGGTTTCGGGATTGTCCCGGGTGTCAGCATTCATGCCATGATCGAATACAACAGCTTTCCACTCGACACCGACAAAATCAAAGAAATAGCTGCTCTGCTTGAGATGAACCCGGAAGTCAGCGGCGATGACCTCACCGTGATATCGGGCTTCGTTCTGGCGAGGGTGCGACTATTGTTGCTCGCTCCCGGATCGTCACCATATGCAATCGGAGGTGTCGGACTTGTGCGCGCTGGTGTGTCGAACATAGAGCTGGCAGCCGAGGACCCTCAGGATAATATCACGATACGATTGGAGAGCGAAACGGCGACGGCGATAACGGTCGGCGCCGGATTCGATTTCGGTTTTGCTCCGAAGACGTCTATCTTCATCGAGGGCCGCTATGTGCGCGCATTCTTCAAGGATGACAACTTCGCATATATCCCGATCAAAGCCGGGTTGAATATTAGTTTGTAGAGTGCACGGCAAGTTTCCCCGAAACCTGCCGTGTCGTCATACCGTTGAAAGGGTTTGTTGAAAAACCCTAAGTGATGTCATTGCGAGCGAAGCGTGGCAATCTCCGCATTTCACAATAGCCTTGATTTACATAGAGATCGCCACGTCGCTTCGCTCCTCGCGATGACGACGTTCCGCGGTCCGTGACTTTTTCAACAGGCCTGAAAAACGGTATCCAGCAAGTAGGCAGAACCAATGCCAACGATTAATGACATAATCAAGCTGCTCAACCTGCAGCCACTTCCGACCGAGGGTGGACTGTTTGTTGAGACGTACAGATCGAATGAGGCGGTGCAGAAAGCTGCTCTCGCCGGCAGGTACACATCCGACCGCGCTTTCGCATCCGCGATATATTATCTGCTCGCACCCGACACATTCTCGCACATGCACAGCTTGAAGTCAGATGAGATCTTTCATTTCTATCTCGGCGATCCGGTGACAATGCTGCAACTCCATCCAGACGGTAATTCGGAGATCATCACGCTCGGTCAGAATATCGAGAAAGGGGAGAGGTTGCAGGTAATCGTGCCGCACGGCACCTGGCAGGGGGCACGTCTGATCGACGGGGGAGGGTTTGCGTTGATGGGAACTACCGTCGCGCCAGCGTATGACCCCGATGATTTCGAGCTTGGTCAACGCGATGATCTGATCCGACAATTTCCCGATAATGCAAACCTGATTCGTCAGCTTACAGCTTAATTTTCATGGTCGACTAATTGCGCGGGCGGGAATCCTTTCCTGCCCGTATTATCAAGCTGTCAGGAATCCCTTCCTGACAGCGCAGGGTCGGAGATCGCCACGTCGCTCCGCTCCTCGCGATGACAGATTTTGCGATGCGCATGGCTTTATCAACGGAATGACACAATGATTACTCTATCACAACCGCCGTCCCATAGGCGAGCAATTCTGCGGCGCCCTTCATGACAGAAGAAGTACCGAAACGCAAAGCGACAATCGCATTTCCGCCGATCTTCTCAGCTTCGGCAGTCATACGATCAAGAGCCTGCTCTCTCGATTCAGCAAGCATCTTCGTGTATTCAGTAATCTCCCCGCCAACGATCGTTCGCAGACCCGCCATGATATCGCGACCGATATGTCTTGCACGGATCGTATTCCCGCGCACAAGGCCAAGGGTCTTGATAATCGTCTTCCCCGGCACTTCATCAGATGTCACCATGATCATCGCTCGACCTCTTTCTCGTAACGTTCATGGCCCCTTGCAAAGAATCTCTCTCGCAAGATCGAAACAAGGAGTATAATCACGCCGAGCCCTGCGGCAGTCACACCAATCTTCACTATTAGCGGCACATCAGAGCTCATGAAGAAATCTCCGAGTGCCACAAAGCCCACGGTGGCAAGTAGTATTATCGCGCCGACTGACAGAAACACCCAGCCGATTCCGCGCTCGGTGGTCCTGTAGACGCTTGCCCAATAACCCTGCCAATAGCTGTCGGGTAAATCTTTCAACTGCATACTGTCTGTCACCTCCTTGATCTTCCGATAGGCTCGCAATTCCTGCTCCCACTTGCCGTCGGCTCGGATGGCCTCCTGCAGAGCCGCCTCTTCTTCGGCGGTCGCAAGGCCATCGACGACCTTCATGAGCAGGTTCTGAATGGTCTCATTGTTCATATTCATCACCCAACGTTTCGCGGAGATTCTTACGAGCGTAGTACAACCTGGACATCACACTGCCAACAGGGATGTCTAACAGCCCCGCAATCTCCTCATAAGACATATCCTCGAAGTGCCGCAGAACGATCACCTCGCGATGCTCGTAGGATAACTTTTCGATAGCCGCCCACACGGCGGTCTTCGATTCATCCGCCTCGATGATAACATCCGGCGAAGTACTGTTATCCAACTGAGGATCGTACTCATCTGTTACCTGTCGAGAATAATCAGATCGTACGGACCGCTTTTTGATCTGATTTCTTGATAGATTGCTCAGAATAGTATAGAACCACGAGAAGAAAGGTTTCCCGGAATCGAATCTCTTTCGCGCATTGTAGACCCTGATGAAAGCCTCCTGACTCAAATCGTAAGCGTCATCTGAATCACCTACGAGACCGAGCGCAATGAAATACGCCTTTTTCTTGTATCGCTCTACAAGCACTTTGAAAGCCTTTGGGTTACCTGTCTTCACAGCGATCATCAACTCCGAATCGTCCGCCGCGAACGTCTTTTCTTCACTTAATACAGCAAACCAGAACATCTATTCAAATTCCCACATCAGTTTTCTCAGAAAAAACGAAGTAGGGCTTCTGAACGCAACAAGAAATATGAGTGCGCAGTGAATAGACTAATGCGCAGGCGGTACTGTCAGAAAGGAGAGAAATACAATGACGCTACTCTATGCTGTGATTGTGATGATAGGATTGCTGTGTCTGCTGCTTTCTATCCAGAAGATATCAGATCGAACGAAGAGCCGGAAGAGTCGTGATGATCGATGATTCGCGATCAAAAGAACTGCCCGGCCGACACATAGAATGTGTATGACCCGTTGTTCGAGTTGTACGCGATATCCGCCCTTCCTACCGCATTATGAAAATGTCTCAACGCCACTCTGAAACCGAGCCCGCCCGTCAGATACGACTCGCTAATGACGTCAGCCACACTCAGATTGTTATCCCATGCATTCCCGAAATCGATGAACGCCGCCAATTGACTGTGAAGCCACTTCAATTCAAACGCACGGAATCTGAGTTCAGCATTGCAGTAGTATATCTTGCTTCCACGTCTGGTGCGGTCCTCAGCGCCGCGAACGTTTGAGAATCCGCTTATAGCGTACGTCGGGAGGACATCCCCGGTCTTCGATGCTCCGAACACCAATCTGCTACAGAGATTCCAGCGATCGCTGAGTTCGTAATAATTCGTCCCCTGCAAACTGAGCATCCAATACTTGAATCTGTAATCATCCAGGTCGAACGCGATGATATCACCCCTAACAGAGAGGTCGCGCCCTTCGAAGAAATAGTTGTCGTAATAGACCCGCCCGATTACAACACTCGCCGACGGTTGAATCCGCTTCTGTTCTCTGACTTGCGGGAGTGTCAATGGTGGAACCTCAAATGGCTCCATCCTGTAACGCTCATTCCTGAAAGTTGCGCCGACTCCAGCCACAAAAGTCTCAGTAATTCTCTTGCTGACGGCGAGACCTAACGACGTACGTTTGACGTCATAATCGTATCTCATTTCTTCGTTCTTCAGATCCGCCGGTTCGTGAGACCGGGTTTTTGAGAAGGAAATTCCAAAAGCATTCTTTGTCCCGAACGCTCTTGGCCAATTCAACCAGGTCTCATATGAGTCGCGATCCTCAAAGTGGGAATAGATAAACCCCGGCTCGAGGAAAAGCCCCAGGAAATCCTTGTCCTTAAACCCAATTTCAATGTCAATATTGTCGATCTCTCCGCCCACATTGAGCAGTGGAATCAGCGTCCAGACCTCGTCCAGATGATAGTGGACTTGCACGCCTTGTGGCGATGAACTCGTATCGGTAGTGACATCAGAGAAAATGGATAGTGAGGAGAGGCGCTTCTGATCACGGTTCCATTGATCCAGAGAGAATACAACGCCCTGCTTCATTTCAATTTCATTCTGGAGAATCCACTCTCTAATGCGATAGTCACCGGAAAACCTGACTTCACTGACACGTCGATCCTCGGCGCCGAGCAGAAGGAGAGGGAACATAAGCAGTAAACAAATCCGGATAAGTCTCATAGCGAATCCTATTTAGAGTGCCGGCAATTACAGCAAATATAGCCCAAAATGGAGAATCTTCAAATACTTTCCAAAAAATGGGCGCAATTGACTCATTCTGTTCAAAAAGGAACCGATATGACTAATGAAACATTGAGGTTAGGATTACATGTCTCTCAAGACCAAGATTGACAAAGTCCTGATAGTGGACAGCAACCAAGACATGGCGAATTGCCTTGCCGATATGGTTGACGAGTTCTCTGTCAGATGTGAGATCGTGACAGATGGGGAAGAGGCTATCAAGCGGCTCGCAAGAGAGAAGTATATTCTTGTGATTGCCGACACGCACCTGCCCAAGATGTCAGGATTTAGCTTGTTCAAGCACATCAAGGCGCATCATCCCGAGGTTCCGGTCGCACTAATATCCTCACGAAATTCTGAGCTGACTCATGGGATCATAGTGAAGCATAAACCGGACTTCTTCCTACCCAAGCCGTGTACTACGTCCGATATCGGGGAACTCCTGGCGCAGGTTAGGTAATCGCCGGCAACCTTCGCAGAACCAGAGTCAAGGCACTTATCCTCTGAATGGTGAGCTGGTCACGCTAGAATTCTACGCATTTCTCCGGGCGAAAATCCACCAGCCACCACATTGCGCTCGACATCAAGCAATTATGATTTCTGCATTTACTTCAGCCTCACGGCATTCTGCCGATATTTAGAATGATGGAGAATAGCAAGCGCACAACGCTTTACGGGGATTGAACAGCTTATGGATATTGCTACTTTAGGCGGCCTCATTCTTGGCGTGTCAGCCGTGGTCATCGCATTCGTCATGGAGGGCGGTCAGCTCGGCATGGTGATCAAGGCACCAGCCATAATCATAGTTGTCTTCGGAACTATCGGTGCCGGAATGATTACCACGTCGTTTCAAACCGTTGTGAGAATTCCTACATACTTGAGAATAGCCTTGTCGGCCACGAAATATGATCCGATCGCCACAATCAATGAGATAATACGAATGGCTGAAAGAGCCCGACGCGAGGGAATCCTTGGACTTGAAGAGTATCTTAGAGCGATTACAGACCCGTTTTTCAAGAACGCGATACAACTGGTAATCGACGGCACCGAAGTGACCGTACTCCGAGACATACTCGAGACCGAGATGATATACACATCCGAGCGCCACAAATCAGGCATCACACTTTTCAGCAAGCTGGGCGGATTCGCACCGACTCTTGGCATCATCGGAACAGTGATGGGGCTGATACATGCTCTTTCGAGCACAGATGACGCCAGTAAGATGGCTTCTGCAATAGCCGTTGCATTCATTGCAACATTGTGGGGTATAGGAACAGCCAACCTTTTCTATCTGCCGATAAGCGACAAACTGAGATATCGTCATGAGGATGAAATGTTCAAATACCAGCTAATTACTGAAGGCGTAGTCGCCATCCAGTCGGGCGACAACCCGCGTGTGATCCGCACAAAATTGATGTCCTTTATGAATTCTAATCTGCGCGAGGATTAGCAGCGTGGTTCCGAAGAAGAGAATCGAAGATCAGGAAAATCACGAGCGTTGGCTCTTGACTTACGCCGATCTTATAACGCTTTTGCTCGCATTCTTCATCGTAATGTACTCGATGTCGAAGATCGACGCCAAGAGATTCGGCAAAGTCAGCGAGCAACTCAGCAACGTGCTGAGGGGAGGGAATACCGTACTCCCCCAAATGCAGGATTTCGATGGTGCCGGTTCCGGTATGTTGAGACTGGGCGAACTCAGAACGATTCAATCGCAAATTGAGCAGAAATTCTCGCGTCTATTGCAGCTTAGTAGGGGAAACACTACAGGTGGGCTTCAGCTCGATCAGATTCCCGCAGATGCAATCTCGACTGAAGTGGGTGAGCGGGGGCTGACCATTCATATTAAGGATCGCGCGCTTTTCGAATCGGGCAAAGCTGAACTCAGGTCGACTGCTATGGATGTTCTGAGCGCCATCGCAAATGAGATCGGCAACATAGGAAATCATATCTGCGTAGAGGGGCATACTGATAATGTTCCCATAAATACTGCTACATTCCCTTCGAACTGGGAGCTTTCGACAGCCAGAGCAACAAATGTGGTCAGGTTTCTGGTCGAAGATAATGGTCTCTCGCCGGAACGCATCTCTGCTCGAGGATTCGGCGAATTCCGACCGGTCGCATCGAATGCATCGGACAAAGGACGAAACCTCAACCGGCGGGTCGATATCGTAATATTATCGGAAGATCTATCTCTGGTGGAGCCTCAATCGAATGATCGTGTAGCTGAGACAATACCACCGATTCGCCCGGAAATGCCAGAACTCGAAGACACTATCAAGCGAGTATCGGTAGAGCCGGATCAGTTGGAGAGGTAGCGCTGCCGAAAAGCCGCTCTATCAGATTCAGAACTTCCCTTTGAGCTTCTCAATCTCCTGGATTATTGCAGGCAGATCGCTTTTCTTGAACTTATCCAACCCTTCTTTTAGAATATCCCTCATTCTAGTACCATCGTCGCTTTGGTAATCTGATGCCTTCACCAGCTGCTTCGTGTGGAGCGTAAACCACTTTGTTCCCAATTTTCGACCACATTGATTGAAAACACTCGCGGCATCGTTCGCTCTATCATACAACATTTTCCTGACATTTTCAGGCCCCGGCCCGATCATCACATACAGAGCGACACCACGACTTGTGTTCTTCAATTCGAACAATAGCATCCTGCCGGTTTTTGTCCAACCGCGTCCTAGTGTCCCGTCAACATGATATTATTGGGCATGTCATTGACTTCCGAAATTGTTTGCGCTATATTTGTGCAAACAAGGAGGTGGTCGATGAAAAAGTACA
>JAHJOQ010000075.1 GCA_018820315.1 Candidatus Zixiibacteriota bacterium
AGATTGGCGCTTCACCAATGAAGATGCCAGGATTAAACTAAAGAGATTGTATCCTACATTATGTGGTTGACGGGACACTAGATTGATCCGCATGAAATACGGAGCCCTGGTTCCCTGTCCTCTCTTCTTATCTCACCTGCCCCTGTTTACAATTACGCCTGCATAATCAGATTCACGTTACGATGATTGCAGCTCCGTGTCAAGACGAAAGTCGGATCGGCCACGTGTTCTGATCCAATTCAAAGTAACCCCCAGCAAGGGGCTTGTTGAAAAAGTCCAAATACGCCCACCGTCGTCATCGCGAGGAGCGGAGCGACGTGGCGATCTCTATGTCAATCAATGCAATGGTGAAATGCGGAGATTGCCACGCTTCGCTCGCAATGACGACTTTCAGGGTTTCTCAACAAGCCCCAAGCTGTGGGGCACCCGGCGTTCTATCATTGTTCTCTTCGTATCGGAAGATGCCGCGCAGCACTAACCAATTTAGCCATCACAGGCAGGGGCGCAACGCCACGGAAGAGCCGGTCCAAGTTAGAGCAGATGTTTGCCTTCTATGGTCTGTTCAAGAGCTCTGCTCAGAAGGTGCGGCAATTCGCGATAAAACAAACGGTATTCTTTGCTGCTTCCGTACATTTCTCGCATCAATGGATGGTCAAAGGAGAACTCTAGCAATCTGTTGAATTCCATGATTGCATTCTGCTGTTCTTCATTTGAACGCCGAGAACGAAGAATACTGATTGTCTCAATGCCTGCATCGTAAATCCACGGGAATTCATTTCGAATCATCGCAAGAGCCATTTGTATGCCGACAAAACTGTTTTCCCCCATGGGAGAAAAGTGTAGCACCTCCTCAAGCATCCTTGGGTGGAATCGCCGTGCTTGACGTCCGATGAATGGGTCGCCACTGCGATCGGAGCGCTCAAGTAGTTGGCCCAACAGATGAGTTATCTCTTCAAGGTTTGCACCAAGTGACCCATCTGGATTCCGAATCAATTTCTGATTGATTCGCGACAATTCTAGAATCTCCTCGAGAATCTCTTGAGCCTTGGGTGTGTGTAACTCGGTTCCGTCCACTTCGTGTGCCTCAGGTGGTGTGTCCTGCAATTTGCTAAGCTCAGACTCTAGAGTTGGGTACCAGACTCCAAAGGCTTTCTCCAATCTATCGGACGCGAGACCGTCCTTGTCACATGCTTTATTGAGGGTTTTTATTAACTTCTTCAAGTCATCCTTTTCGAAAATGGTTGACTGAAATTGTAGGATTGGACCATCTACCTCAGATCTCTTTATGTCGAAAAGGAATGGGCTCACGAAGGCCTTATCCATAGTCTTTGACAGAGCACCTGCCTCGAATGTTAACCACGGCGCATTTATGTTTTCCCTGGTTACGCAGAGGATGCCAAAAGTAGAATCGGCAAGTTCCTTTGCTATGTCTGTGCTCCATCGGGCACCTTTGTCAATATCTTCAGATGATACATAGGGAACAATTTCTTGGATTACAGATGGAAGCCAATCGCGGAATACAAGCGCAACCTTGTGGCTTCGAGAACCAGACCAACTTAGGAATACTTTCATATCTCTTCTCCTTATTTAACGACGATTACATCGATCGGAGTAAGATGTTGACTCCTGATTTGTCGTCTGTACAAGACACCATGGGTTTTTCTCAAAAGCACTCGACGAACTGGTTTGATGGCGACCCAAATCAGGATACCAGTGATCCTGACCGCTTTTTATATCTCACCAACCCCTGCTTACAATTGCGCCCGCATAATCAGATTCACGTTACCATGATTGCAGTACTGTGTCAAGGCTAAAGTGGGCAAGTTGATAGCTCTGTTGGCGCACGGGACGTACACCAACCACGACATTCCAGTCGACAGCGCATACTCCGCTGTCACACCGTTGAAAGGGCTTGTTGAAAAACCCTAAATGACGTCATCATTGCAAGCGAAGCGTGGCAATCTCCGCATCTCACAATAGCCTTGATTGACATAGAGATCGCCACGTCGCTTCACTCCTCGCGATGACGACGATGGGCGTTTCACGTCACTCCTGCGAAATAGGTTGAAAATGCTGAGAACTTATGTCATATTTGATTGTCTATAATACTTGTGATCCGTGCACCTCGTTATAGGTGCGCGAATGGCAACGTAATTGCAGCTTGTCTTGGCTATTGGAGAACTGATGTACGAGCAGAAAATCGACCGCGATTTGCTTAAGAAATATGATCGCCCCGGGCCGCGCTACACAAGTTATCCGACAGTACCGGAATGGACCGATCAGTTCGGGCCGGATGACTACATAAAGGCTCTGGAGAATTCAGCCTCCAGCGATCAAGCGCTCTCGCTCTACGTGCATATTCCGTTTTGCAGGGCTCGCTGCTACTACTGTGGATGCAACACCTGTATTACAAAGGACCCGGACAGGCCTGACAATTATCTGAAACTGATCGACAACGAGATCAAGCTCGTGCGAAAACATCTTGGCAAACGCAACCGGCTTGCGCAGTTGCATTGGGGAGGCGGAACACCGACGTACCTCTCAGAAGATCAGATGCGCCGACTGTTCGCATCGATAACGGAAAACTTCACTCTTGATCCTAACGCCGAGGCCGCTATCGAAGTCGATCCGCGTGTAACGACTCCGGCTCAGTTGCGGCTGCTCCGCGAATTCAGCTTCAACCGCATATCGCTTGGGGTGCAGGATCTCAATCCGGATGTCCAGGAGGCAATCGGGCGTCATCAGACGGCTGAGCAGACAGTGGAGTTGTTCAATCTCTGCCGCGAGCTCGGTTTCGGCGGCATCAACGTCGACTTGATTTACGGATTGCCACGGCAGACGACATCCGAGTTTGCGAAGACGGTCGATCGCATCATTGCGTTGGGCGCTGACAGAGTTGCTGTATATAGCTACGCACATCTCCCAAGAGTCATGGCTCATCAGAAGAAGATCGACGAGTCGACCTTGCCGACGACAGAGAAGAAATTCGAGCTGTTCGAAACAGCCTTGATCGGATTTCTCAACGCAGGCTACGTTCAGATAGGCATGGATCACTTCGCAAAACCGGATGATGAACTCGCACGCTCGCTTGCCGAGGGAAAACTCCACCGAAATTTCATGGGATACACAACCCGCTTCACGGACGCGATGGTAGGTATCGGGATGTCATCTATCGGCGATCTGGACAGCACTTTCGTGCAGAATCTGTCCGGCATAGACTCATACATGAATGCCATCGCTGAAAACAAACCGGCAACCTATCGCGGACTGAGACTTTCCGAGGACGACAAAATCCGCCGGGCGACTATTCTCTCGCTGATGTGTAATTTCGTCTTGAAGTACGAGATGCTTGAGACAGAATTCGGCATCTCCTACGGTGATTATTTCTCAGTGGAAGATTCGGATCTGGATGAGTTCATATCCGATGGGCTACTCGAACGAACCGACACAGAAGTGCGTGTTACCCCGCCCGGAAGAGTCTTTGTTCGGAATATCGCTATGGTGTTTGACGCATATCTGCGCGCAAAGACCGACGGCGAATCACCGCTCTTTTCGCGCACTATTTAGATCCGATGATCAAGAAACTCAAAGCTCACTCAAGTTATCTGGCTCAACCGGCGGAGTCGTTCGATTTCGCTCGCGAGAAGTGGGGAGTGCTCTTCCTCAACATGGGTGCGCCCGAATCTCTCGATGACATAGAGGCATTTCTTTACAGGATTTTCTGCGATAGCAATATTATACGGCTGCCATTAGCATCGTTATTGCAAAAGCCCCTCGCTCGTCTAATCTCATCAAGACGCTCGGAAAAAGTGAAACAACACTACGAGGCGATAGGCGGCGAATCACCTCTCCTAAAGTGGACACTACGTCAGGCTTGCGGTGTCAGGAGGCTGTTGGAAAAGAACTATCCAGAGATCGAAGTCTTCGTTGGCATGCGATATTCCAGCCCATTCATAGTGAATTCACTTGATGCGGCTGTCGCATCCGGTTGCAAGCATGTTGTGATCGTGTCGCTCTATCCCCAGTACAGCCTCGTGACAACGGGGACAGCGATCGCAGAGGTGACAGATTGGCTTGATCGCAAGAAACATGATGTGACGGTATCTCTGATAGATGGATTCCACAATCGACTGGAGTACATTTCTCTGTTGAAGAGCAAGATCGAAGCAGCAAGGCAGAAACTGCCGGGAGACCATTCCGCCAAATTGCTCTTCTCAGCGCATTCACTCCCGGTGAAGATGGTCGAAGGGGGTGACCTATATGTGGATCAAGTAAGGGAGACAGTTGCGCTGGCAGCCGGTGACCAGGATCACTTGCTTTCGTTCCAGTCTCGTTCGGGGCCGGTCAAATGGGTCGGACCGGAAACATCTGCGACGATACAGCAGCTCGGCGCCGATGGCGTCAAGTCTCTGATTATCGTCCCCATAAGCTTCGTGTCAGACCATCTCGAAACCCTATACGAAGTCGATATCGAACTGGCAGAGCTGGCACACGCATCAGGAATAGAGAACTTCATACGCACAGAGTCATTTAACGACGATGCGGCGTTCATTGCGCTGCTCTCACGTCTTGTTGGAGAGAAGACCGGATTATGAAGAAGATCGCCATCATCGGTGGGGGAATTTCGGGTCTTGCTGCGCTCCATTTCCTGAGAAGCAGATACGCGGATTCGTGCAAAGTCATACTCTACGAGAAAGAGTATCGCTTGGGCGGCACGATCGGCACCGACCGAATCAGCGGCTATTCATCAGACTGGGGGCCGAACGGCTTTCTCGACAAAGTCCCGTTGACGCTCAAACTCGTCGATGAGCTCGGATTCACCGACAAGCTTGAACGCGCCAATCCGAAATCCGAGAATCGATTCATTTATCGCAACGGCAAACTTCACGCTATAAGTGCATCGCCACTCAAATTTCTGCGCTCACCGCTATTGAGTGCTGCCGGACGAATGCGGTTGGTTTCGGAGCCGTTCAGAAAAGCGAAGAAGGATGACTCTGACGAGTCAGTCTTTGATTTCGCGAGTCGGCGAATCGGCACCGAGGCTGCCGAAAACCTGATTGTGCCGATGGTGTCCGGTATTTTCGGAGGCGATTCCCGCAAGCTATCTCTCAAATCTTGTTTCCCGATCATGGAGGAGATGGAGCGTGAACATGGCTCGCTCTTCAAGGCGATGCTCGCGAGAAAGAAGAAGAAAGGTAGCTCTGGCGGTCCTGCAGGTCCGAGCGGACGGCTTACATCGTTTCAAACAGGACTCTACTCGCTGATAGAGAAATTCAATGAGCTTTATGCAGAATTCATCGAGACCGGCGCAGAAGCACTCAGGATTGAAAAGACCGACAGCGGATTCCGCCTCAGCTTGAAAGAAAGGCAACCGCTTGATTTCGATGCGATCATCTGCTCCACTCCATCCTACGTCCTTCCGGGCATGCTGCGAGAGATGGATAAATCACTCGCATCACTGCTCGACACGATTCCGTACGCATCGATTTCGGTCGTATGCCTCGGCTATAACCGCAACGACATCGCACACGATCTTTCCGGATTCGGCTTCCTGATACCGAGATCGGAAGGTAAGCGCCTGCTCGGTTCGATATGGACATCATCGATTTTCGAGGGTCGTTCACCGGATGGAATGGTACAACTTCGATCAATGATCGGCGGTGCGACTGACCCGGAAGCGGTCGATCTCTCCGACGGTGCAATGCTCGATTTGGTGCATGGCGAACTCTCGGACACGCTCGGCATCACCGGCAAACCATCGTTCGTACGAATCTTTAAGTGGAAACAGGGAATCCCGCAGTTCGAGTTGGGGCATCCGGAGAAGCTGGCAAAACTCGCACAATTCGGTGAGAAACACCCGGGTCTCGCATTCACGGGCAACGCCTACGATGGCATCGGCCTTAACGACTGCGTTGTCAGGTCCGACAAGGTCGTCTCCGACCTCGCGAAATACCTCGGGATTCAATAGGCGGGTAGGGTGGAACGCGTTCCACCATCTTGTCTGTGCAGAAATATGTTTCACGCCGCATACATGAAAGCGCAAATCGTGACGGCGTGAATATCCTTGAGGCATCAATTGTCACACGCAATGACAATCAGAAGAATCGGTGGAACATGTTCCACCATCTTCTCTGCGCAGCAATATGTTTCGCTCCGCATCCATGAGAGCGCAAATCGTGACGCCGTGAATATTCTTGAGGCATCAATTGTCACACGCAACAACAATCAGAAGAATCGGTGGAACACGTTCCACCCTATTCGACTCAAGTGTGGTCAGCCAGGTCTGGATCGTGTATACTTTTGGTTCCACTCGTTCCGACAGCGAACGCACTATCGACTTGAAAATTCTTGACACCTTTCTCTGAGTGATGCTGCCTGTTTATCCTCCGGAACGGCGGCCAACAACATGTCCAGATACTTAATGGCGTCCGTGAATTGGCGGTGATTAGCCAGGATGACCGCGATATTGAACAGCGCATCGGTGACTCTGTGATCCAGCCTATACGCTTCGTGGTACGAGCTTACGGCCATGTCGTATTGCCGCATTTTCTCGAGCGCAACGCCCCTGTGATACCATGCCCACGCGTCTAATCGATTGGAGGCGATCACCCCATCGAAAATCTCGAGCGCATCAGTGTGCCAGCCGAGAGCATCACAGAGAATTCCTCCCTTGTGAAGAGCTGCGTGTGCGTTCTTTGGGTCCAGTTCGAGGATTCGATCGTAGCAAGAGATTGCTTTCTCGAAATGCCCTTGATGGCCCAACGAGGCTCCCTTACCGATCAGCGCCGGTACGAATGCGGCGTTTATCTCGAGTGCTCTGTTGAAGTAGTTCAGGGCTTCAGCCGGATCATTCAGGGAATCGCAGTAAGTCGAGCCAATGTTTGTAAGCATTTCGGTGCTGTCCGGAGATTTCACTAAGCATGCCTTGTAAAGCTCGATTGCTTCTTCTGGCCGGTTCAGCTTAGCAAGTGCGTTAGCCTTGACGAACATCGCTTCAACGTTGGCGCTGTCAATATCCAGAGCCCTTCCCGAATACTGGAGAGCCAAATCATATGACCCAGCTTCAAACAGACGGTTGGAGCATCGGACTGCCGCTTCGATGTTGGTCGGATCAGATTCCAACACCTTGTCCAGAAGTGCTATGCCTTCTGAGTCGTTTCCAAGACTTATCTCCAGAAGTGCCTTTTTGATCAATGTATTCGTCTCTTGCCACCCGAGATCGACAACCGGCGAGGGTTTCTCAAACGATACCCTCGCCACGGCTTTGCCCTCTCTTAGGCTCTCAGCGATGTTCAAGTCAAGCCCATCTCTGATCATGGCCGCCAGTCGTTCCTTCAGGTCGGCCGGTGCTTCCGAGATCACAATTCTGGACGTGGATAGTGCTTCGAATATCATGCTGAATCCTCGCGGGCGGTTACCAGGGTCCTTCTCAAGGCACTGAAGCACCAACCTGTGAATCTGTGGCGGAATATTGCTGTTGTAGATGAGGGGATCGGTAGGTTTCGCTCCTTCGTGGCAGGCAAAAACTGAGAGATTGGCCTCAGTTTCGTAAGGCCAATGCCCGGTCATCAGTTCGTACAGGACTATCCCAAATGTGTAGACGTCAGACTGTTGCTGAACAGGCTGTCCCGAACACTGTTCCGGTGATAGGTAGCGAGGTTTGCCGGAAAACCCTTCCTTTCTGACCCTAGTGTTTGCGTACCGCCGGTATGACTCGTCGTCTGCGATCTTGGCCAGGCCAAAGTCAGTGACATTGACAGAGAGTATCCTCTCTTCAATACTCTTCCCGGATATCTCCGACAGCTTTTCAACCCTCTCTAACTCGTCAGATGTGTTTGCGATTGCTGCGCTCACTGCATCGGCATTGTCGATCAGCCACTGAGTCTCTAATTCACAGCCCCACCAGACTTTCAGGATTATGTTATCCGGCGTCAGGTCTCCGTGAATGATCGACGGGACAAGAGTCATTGCGTTTTTCATACCATTTGCGATGTCGATGGCGATATCGATGCCCTCTATAGTTGAAACCTGGTGCTTATTGAGCCATCCCCTCAAGTTCCACGATCCACCGTATTCGGCAATGACAAAAGGTCTCCCGTCGAGCATCTCAACGTCATAGGCTGCAATGACATTCGGGATATCTCCCAGGCTCACCCAAATTCTCGCCTCCTGTATGAATCTGCTTAAGGCATGCTGGTTGCTCATGAAACGATCGAGCAATGTCTTCAGAACAAACTTCCTATCACCATCCGGTCCCTGACAGACGTATACTCGACCCATCCCTCCCTCGTCTTGACTCAGGACCTTGAACTTCCCCCCTATGATCTCACCGGTTGCTTCTAACATGAGAGCTGACCTCCTTTCACTTGACCCCAGGCTAAGTGGCAGTGCTTCCGTTTCCATTTTGCTGTCTCGCTTCTCCGCTGCCGTCGTCTGATATCGGCAAGTCTGGGAGGTCATCTTTGACGGATGTGTCAGGTTCTTCCGGACTGAATTCGCTAGGCGTAAAGAGGCCGAAACGCCAGCCGGTAGGCCTTTTCCTCTCAGCCTGAATCGCTAAAGCTATTGTCTCAGTCTGGACGTGCAATGTTCGAAGGTTTCTATATAGCCCCATCCGGTCAAGGGTCTCCGCCTTTGCAACCCAACCGGTCACTCTATGAATTGAATAAAGAATAGGAAGGAGAGAGTTGTGGATGTCATCCAGCCTAGTTCGAAGAACTTCGACTTTACACACTTCGTTGGCCTTCTTCTTTTCCGAGCTGATGTACTGCTGTATTGTGACAGCTGCGGCCAAGAGTGTAACTAGGCCGAATATATAATTCATCGTGTCCATGTGACAACCCTCCTGAATAGATTTACAACGATTACTTCTCTCTTAGCTTCATCCTACAGTGGCGTTTACATGCTTCTTTGCCGACATGCTTCGAGAATGACGTCTCGGAACAGAGAGAGAGTCATCGATGTCACCGTTGTACGTCGTCAGACTCTTTCGGACGTTTTCATCTCGAATATATGGGGAAATTCTGTCTTTGGCAAGTTGCATGTTAGGCTGTTATTCTGACGCGATCCCCACACCCATCCCGCAAGGGATAGCCTAATTGTTCTTTCGCCTTGACAGTGCCGTTTCTGTCTTGATCCTGTTTTTCGATCAGAATCTGTCTCAATCTCGCCGCCTATACATCGGCTAGCGTCAGCTGAGTTATGAGTGGCCGGACGTAGATAGTCCACCTCTCTGTTCACTTGCATCGTTGACAACGATCTATGGCATCGCCGAGCAAGGTAGGCTGGAACACGTTCCACCCTACGCGACTGGGGGCAGGATAGACAAGATGTCAAAACCGCAGGGCTTTGATATTATGAGAAGGCCGCTCGGCCAGTATAGATTATACTGGCCTTGTAAACCCTTAAGCAAGGAGCGGCCATGTCAAATACATATGTCGGTATCGACGTACACAAGAAGCTATGTGTATACACAGAGCT
>JAHJOQ010000076.1 GCA_018820315.1 Candidatus Zixiibacteriota bacterium
ACGGCAGAAAGAACCGAATGACGCTCCCTGAGAAGAATCTCAAGTCCTCAGTTTCCGCGATAAAGAGCGAAATCAAAGCCCTCATCAAACTTTTGTCTTGAAATTTCGGATTCAGATTGTAATATACAGCCAGTGTCGGGGAGTAGCGCAGCTTGGTTAGCGCGCTTGACTGGGGGTCAAGAGGTCGTCAGTTCAAATCTGATCTCCCCGACCATTTTTTTGCATCCCGGTAGATGCCAGTCCGAATAAGGTTGAAGTAAAGCCCAGATGTTTCATCTGTCTCAAATGTGAGTCGATTGTGAGATGCACATTTGCATCAAACGCACTACGGGAGGTCTATATGCGCTCTATTCTTGTCGTCTTGCTGTCAGTGTTGCTGCTGACAGTCAATTGCGGAGATCAGATCACCAACAACTATTACTCGCCGGATCCGAATGTCGGGATTACGGGACGAATCAGTCCGATCGATACCGGAGTTGTGACCGTCTTCGGGATCGCAACCGTCACTATCGACATCAACATAGATGGGTTCTTCAGTTTCGTTGATCTGCCTGAAGGAACGTATCATGTAGTTGTCTCTCCCGATCACTATTCCCGGCGAGAGATATTTGACGTTGCTGTGTGCTCGCACAGCGTAGAGAACCTTGGAGAGCTTGCCCTCTCGGACTATCCGTATCCGATTTACCAAACAATACCGGCCGATGGTGATGATTCTGTCCTTGTTCCTTTGTCCAGCCGGGGCCAGTCACTTACGATCTACGCCGACGAAGCGATCGACATGGAGGATCTTGCTGCAGAATGCGAGATACATCCAACGCTTGACGGCACCTGGCTGGAAACTCCGGCGAGATCGGGTAAGGAAAGCATATACCGCTTCTTACCTAATGACAGAATGCAGCCGGGAACAGAATACACGGTAGTAATCGATGCGTCTGTCAGGACCGTCGAGGGTGTGCCACTTGGATCTGACATGCAGTTCAGCTTCACCACTGAGCCTCTCAGTGTTAGTGTCGATCTGCCATCGACGAGCAGACTCGGAGGCATCCCTATCAGGGAATTCTATCCCATATTGTCGTTCAATGGCTATGTTGATCCTGACTCTCTTGAGGCGGCCGTTCAGTATGAGCCGGAGATCCCAGGTATGTGGTATCCGATCAGCAGCAGCGAATCCCAGGACGAGGATGGCGGGACATTTAGTCGCTTCACGTTCTTCCCAACGGACTTGCCACTCGATCCGCAGACCGACTATGTTATAACGATAGATGCCGAGACTGGATTGGCCGGCGGAGTCAGCTTGCCGGAGCCATGCACATTGGGATTCACGACAGAGCGGCTTGGTGTAGTCTCGGCCTATCCTCCAGATGGACAGCCTAATGTATATTCATATGTCGACATAAGGCTGATGTTTAACACAGAGATGGATAGCTCCACGACTACGGCAGCATTTACACTTTCGGAGTTGGACGGTGAAGACGTGCATGGCACCTTTTCATGGTCCGGTAATTACGGCGCATCCACTATGTACTTCGATCCATCGGACGAATTGACGTCGGGGGCCATATACAAGATATCTCTCAGTAGCGCTGCCCAGACTGCTTCAGGAGGGAATCTGACAGAAGAGTTCGTGTCACTGTTCGGCGTGCGCTAGAGATTGATTGAAAGGTCAGTGCGGCAGCAGCCCGCCGAGGCGCTTCGATTTTCTCATTGCGTCACGGCTGAATGACGCATAATATCAGCAGTATGAATTCCGAATCTGTCTTGATCATCATACCGGCATTCAATACTGCGGATTCTATTTGCACACTGATCGGACAAGTGCTTGACCACGCTTCGCCCGATAATATTCTTGTCATTGATGATGGATCTGCGGATGAAACAGCCCGACTGGCTGAACAGACAGGGGTTAGGATTATCTCTCACGACGTCAATCTCGGCAAGGGCGCAGCTCTCAAGACAGGCTTCAGAGTAGCCTTGGATGAGAAATATAGGTATGTTCTGACAATGGATGCCGATCTGCAGCACCCGGCGAAGTGTGTACCCGATTTTCTGGAAGTCGCGGCGTCGGGTTGCTATGATATGGTGATAGGCGTAAGAGACAGATCGGAGAAGATGCCTCCACATCGCGCATTCGCCAATTTCACAACTTCGATTCTGATATCGCTTCTTACCGGAGTGCTCATTAAGGATTCGCAGTCAGGTTTCAGACTTATCAGCACTCGTCTAATCAGATCGGTCAGCCTGAGAGGGGAAAGATACGATCTCGAGTCGGAGATGCTGCTGAAAGCGGGGTTGGCCCGGTTCTCGATAGGCGAGATCGCCATTCCGACCGTTTATGACGGTTCCGCAAGTTCAATCAATCCTGTTGTTGACGGACTGCGATTTCTCAAGCTCTTGAGAGAAAGCCTCTTCTGGTAAGCTTGCGTTTTGCGACAACTTATACTATATATTTGCCTTTGAAAGCAGGAAATTGATGGCGACGAAACGCGATAACAATCTGATACTTCTTACCAACGATGACGGATACTTCGCGCCCGGCTTGAAAGCTCTTGAGCGCGAGATCAGGAAGCTCGGCGAGGTTGTTATTGTAGCGCCTGACCGGGAACAATCGGCATCGAGTCATTCCCTCACTATGCAGAGACCGCTCAGAATCAACAAGCATGAAGACAACTGGTTCTCTGTCGACGGCACTCCGACTGACTCGGTGATGATCGCGGTGCACGCTCTCCTGAAGAAAAGAAGACCCGACTTCATCATCTCCGGGATCAACCACGGACCCAATATGGGTGATGATGTTACTTATTCCGGGACAGTAGCTGCAGCAATCGAAGGATCGATTCTCGGCATTCCGTCAATTGCAGTGTCACTCGCAGACTGGGATGCGACCGACTATGCGCCATCCGCGATAGCAGTGCGCAAAATCCTCAGACAAGTGATGCACTGGCCGTTTCCTGAGTTTACTCTGCTGAACGTCAATATTCCATATCTCGGTCAGAAACCTTACAAGGGCGCAAAAATCACCAAGCTTGGTAAGCGAGTCTATAATGACATCATTGTCGAGAAGACAGACCCGCGCGGTAAGCACTACTACTGGATCGGCGGTGAGCCGGAGTGGTTCGAAATTGATGGTTCTGATTACTCCGCGGTTAATGCGGGATACATTTCCATCACCCCGCTGGCCATCGACATGACTTCGCATTCAACCTATCGCGAATTCCGGGATATGAGAGTGAAGGTTTGACGTCTTCGGTTCTTGAGGTGGTCTGTTCCCTGAAATCGGACGCTCGTCCCGATGACATCATCAAAAAAGTGTTGACAAATGCGAAAAAGTCGATAACATCCATTGACCCTCAATATCGGGGCGTAGCTCAGTATGGTAGAGCACTTGGTTCGGGACTAAGGGGTCGCTGGTTCAAATCCAGTCGCCCCGATATTGAAAAACAGGGTTCCCGGAAACTAATCTATGACCAACCCAGAGCGAAAGTACTATATTGGCGTGATTGGCGCCGGTCAGTGTTCGCCTGTGGTCAAGAAGCTGGCGTTTGAGGTTGGCAGGCAGATTGCCAAATCGAACGCCATTCTAGTCTGTGGCGGATTGGGGGGAGTGATGGAGTCAGCCGCTGAAGGAGCAAAGTCAGAGGGAGGCACAACCATCGGAATTCTTCCCGGAAGAAACAGGGGGGATGCGAACAGATTCATCGATTTTGCCATTCCGACAGGCATCGGTGAAGCGAGAAACTTGGTTGTCATTAATGCAAGCGACGCAATAGTCGCACTTCCAGGAAAATTCGGCACACTCTCCGAATTCGGTTTTGCACTTAAACTCAATAAGCCGGTAGTCAACATGGGCGGCTGGGATCTCAAGGAAGCCGCGGTAAGCTCAGACAATCCAGAGGAGGCAGTGAGATTAGTTCTTCAGAAAATAGCAGCAAAGTAGACTTCGTCTGCGCCAGAGTCCTGATATCCGGTATGGTTCAGGGAGTAGGATTCAGGTACTTCACGACTTCGACGGCACAAAACCACAGTGTCACCGGTTACATACGAAATCTGGATACCGGCGATGTGCAGATCGAAGTGGAGGGATCGAAGGAAGAGGTCATGCAGTTTCTTTTGGCTGTCAAGAAGGGGCCGAAATGGTCCCATATCGAGAATTTTCAGGTCGAGTGGAAGAAGTACGAGGAGAACTACGATCAGTTTTTCGTAAAATATTAATCAGCTTATGACAGAAGAATATTTCAAAACAAAAATACGCAGCATCCCCGATTTTCCAAAGAAGGGGATAATGTACAGGGACATTACCACGTTGACGTCCGATTCAGAGGCGTTTGCTATGGCGATCGATGTTATCTTCGATCGAAGCCATGATTTGGGGATTACAAAGGTCGTCGCGATTGAGTCCAGAGGGTTTGTATTCGGATCTGCCCTCGCATACAAGCTCGGCTGCGGCATGGTCCTGGTGCGCAAGCCGGGAAAGCTCCCGTTTGAGATCGTCAGCGAAGATTACACGCTGGAATACGGTACTGATCGAATCGAGATTCATTCAGACGCGTTGACGCCAACGGATAGAGTGATGATTGTAGACGACCTCGTGGCGACAGGGGGGACTCTTTTGGCCTGCTGTCATCTTGTCGAGAAACTCGGTGCCGGGATTGCCTGTGTGGCAACTGTTGTAGAATTGTCACATCTCGGTGGCCAGAATAGATTCAGCGACTACAACTACTTTTCGTTGGTTAAATACGATAGCGGCTAGCTTCCCCGGTCAAACTGTCAATTCAAGCCTCATTTTTGAATTCTATTGACTAATCTCTCCAAAGAACATAAGATATGTCGCGTCTGCCCCCGTAGCTCAGTTGGACAGAGCAGTGGTTTCCTAAACCGCGGGTCGGGTGTTCGAGTCACCCCGGGGGTATTTTTATCTTATGGGGACGGAATCATGTTGAAGCGCAACTGTCCCGCAAGAGCGTTTCCAGCCTCGGACTTTCAACAAACCGAGGGTTTCATCGTCCTAAGAACGTAAGTCGTTTTGCGTTACGCGGGAGAAATGTTTAAAAAAGGTTTGACTCCTGTAGCCAATGTGTTATATTTTTTGCCAAAATTTTTGACAAGCGGATTGGGAGGAACTGCTCTAATGAAAACCAAGATATTGTTGCTGATCACTCTTCTATTGATGGTTCTAATCGAAATCGCCCCAGGGCAGGCATATTACGGACTCGATAGAAACTGGCTCGGTTCGGGAGTGCGCGCCCGGAGTATGGGCGGTGCGTTCATCGGCCTGGCGAACGATGCCTCAGCCATCACGTGGAATCCGGCGGGATTGATCCAGACTCTCGATCCACAGATATCTTTTTCAGGATCGTACACAAGACCTAACTCCACAATCGATCTGGACTATGGCACCTTCATGGGTGGGCGACTTGCCGTAAATGACAACAGATTCAACATTAATTACGCTTCATTTCTGGCTCCATTGACAATCAAGGAACACCAGTTTTCAGCAAGCATCGCTTATCAGAAGCTGGATGAGATCAACCACGCCGAAATGCAGAATCCGTATATCTATGTTCCAATCATCTACTACCAATGGGATTCGGTGGTTGTCTCGCACCTTGAAGAGGCGGTCACCGGCGGGATGGATGTTGTCAATCTCGGGTTCGGAACTTCGATTATGGGAGGTCTCGCGGTTGGTGCCGCAGCCAACATTTATATCGGTACGGCGGATGAGAATTATGATGTAACGGCCGAATGGATGGATACGAAAGGCGCGGGCCAGTACGAGCAGGATGTCAGGCGGCTTTTTAGAGCGCACAGCCTATTCGATGTTAGCTATAGTGGATTTAACATGACATTCGGTTTGCACTATACATGGAACAAACTGAAAATCGGCGCCGTCGCAAAGACTCCGTTCGAGATCACGAGAAAGTATGATATCATTCAGAATGATACAGTATGGGAAACCGCGACTGATTTGTACGTCATTGTGCCTCAGTCTGATAAAGCGGATTTCTTCCTGACCGACAAAAAACAGAAGCTGGAGCAGCCTCTCACACTCGGTATGGGGCTGGCCTACAATGTCAAACCGAATTTCGTCATGAGCGGAGATTTCGAATGGAGGCGGTTCGGCAGAACGAGCGTCTCGGTTCTCGACAGCTCATTCATCAGAAGCTCTGGCCAGAAGGACGAGTTCTATACGAAATATCCTTCCGGTTTCAGGAATGCAGGTGAAGGCCGCATCGGATTTGAATATATGTTAGAGAGCGACAAAGCGAAAATTCCTATCAGGGGTGGATTTAGATATATCCAGCACTATGATGCGGATGTCGATATGGCGGTTACAGCCTATGGCAGAACGGAAGATCAGATATTCATCATTGCCCAGGGGATTGCTACGGGCGATAGAATGACAGCCTATGCGCTCAGTGGCGGAACTGGTGTTCACTGGAGTAGGATATGGCTCGATGCCGGTTTTGAGTATTATACGCAGGATAGGACTGTGGTCGGAGCGGATATAGATTTCTATACCGAACTCTTCCCGAGTAAGCCCTTCACAGGCGACAATAAGCTGACCAGAACACGGTTCTCTCTGAATTTTACCGGCTTCTTTTAGACCGGGACCCGATCAACGGGATCGATGCGAAACAGATGCGGCTTAAGCCGTATAGAAATAAGGCGATACTGATTGTATAAGGGTACAATCCGATAGCGCTCTTGAAAGGATCGACAAGTATGGCGACCAGGCAGAAGCTGACAAAGCAGCAGATGAAGCAGGATAAGTTCATAACTTTGGTATTCAGGGCACAGGAGTACTTCACGGGACACACAAGCAAGTTCCTCCTGGGCATTGGCGCCATTGTTGTGATCGCGATTGCGGTTTTCCTGATAACCTCTCAGGGGCAGACAAAGGCGCGAGAAGCGAATGACATCCTGGGTCGGGCATCGGTCGAATTCAGAAGCGGCAATTTCCAGCTTGCGGCGGTGGATTTCCAGAACATCCTTGACAATTTTGGTGGCACTGAATCAGCAAAGCTGGCAAGCTACTATATCGCAAATGCCTACTTCAATCTGGAAAACTACGATCAGGCAGAAGAGTATTTTCGCCTCCATTATGACAAATACCGCTACGATGACATGCTGAGCGCAAATGCCCTCGCTGGAATTGGACACTGCCTCAGAGCCAAGGGCCTGATGAAGGAAGCTGCGGACGAGTTTTTTGAAGTATACCAGAAGTATCCCGATAGCTATATTGTCCCGGATTGCTTGTTCATCGGCGCCAAGAGCTATGCCAGTGCCGACGATCGAGAGGATGCCCGGAAGTTGTACGACATCTATGTGAAGATACCGGGACAGGGACAGCGCGCACTCGAACTTGAGCAGTACCTCGTAGAGCATGGTGTGCTGGAGAGCACCACCAGTAACTACGATTGATCTATGTCGGCGAAGCCAGCCCCGCTCAAGGTAGTCTTCCTCTGGCATCAGCACCAGCCTTATTATAAGGACTTCGAGACTGATCGCTATGTCCTTCCGTGGGTGCGTCTGCACGGCACCAAGGACTATCTCGACATGGTCAGAATTCTCGATGAGTTCCCCGGAATCAAGCAGACGTTTAATCTGGTCCCATCTCTAATCGAACAGATTCAGGATTACACGCAGCATGATGCCGTAGACAATCATATGTCACTGACTCTTAAGAGGGCTGCCGATTTGACAGATGCTGAGAAAATCGAGATACTCTCGACCTTTTTCTCCGCGAATGTCGGTACAATGATAAAACCGCACCAACGATACTATCAGATTCACGAGAAAGTCATGCTTTGCAAGTCGGACCTGCAGAAAGCGGCGGATAGCATAACCGACCAGGAGTATATCGATCTGACGATATGGTCAAATTTGGTATGGATCGATCCTATGTTTCGATCGGATCCGGATATTGCGCGGCTCTTCGAGAAAAAGAACGGCTTCTCCGAAGAAGATAAGATTGGCTTATTTCAGTTTCAGAAAAGGCTGCTGTCGGAAATCATCCCTGCTCATCGCGATGCACAGGATCGGGGGCAGATAGAAGTGTCATTCTCGCCATACTTCCATCCGATCCTGCCGCTCCTGATCGACACGGATCTGGCCAGGGAGGCACTGCCTCGCATCAAACTCCCCTCGGAACGGTTTCAGCATCCGGAAGACGCGAGCCACCAGATAAAGATGTCGTGTGATATGTATCAGGAGCTATTCGGTCGACCTCTGACGGGAATGTGGCCCTCCGAGGGTTCTGTTGCCGAACCGCTGATCCCCCTGTTCCTGGATCACAATGTGAAATGGATTGCGACGGATGAGGACGTACTTTTCGAGTCCGCCGACGCCCTTTCAAAGGCAGATGCTGGCACGAGACAGATCGCGCTGCACAGGCCATATAGGCTCAAAAGAGACAGCGGGGAACTGGGTATACTCTTCAGAAACCATGCCCTCTCCGACAAAATCGGATTTGTGTACTCAGGGTGGGACCCGGAGAAGGCGGCCCATGATTTCGTAAGCAGTCTGCTGGATATCCGAAAATCGCTTGGCAGGGAGAACCTGAAGGAATGCGTCGTACCTATCATTCTTGATGGCGAGAATGCATGGGAATATTACAAGAATGACGGTGTCGATTTCATCAGAGCACTATATTCGAACCTTTCTAAAGATGACAAAATCGAAACGATTACAGTATCAGAGGCATTTGCAGCCGTCGACAAACCACAGAACTTGCCTCGCCTCTTCGCCGGATCTTGGATCAACCACGATTTCAGAGTCTGGATCGGGCATGACGAGGATAACAAGGCTTGGGATTTCCTGTCTCGCGCCAGGAATGCATTGGTTGAGTACGAAAGAGTAACTCCAGAGGCAACCCCTGAGACTCTGAAACAGGCATGGAAAGAAATATTCATTGCTGAAGGATCAGATTGGTGCTGGTGGTACGGGGATGACCATTCGTCGAATCAGGATGACATCTTTGACAGTCTGTTTCGGTCTCATCTTTTAGCGGTGTACAAACTCATTGAGAAAGATCCTCCCGAAGAGCTGCTGCAACCTATTCGCGGCATTAGAGGTGTCAGCGGAATCGAACAGCCACTCGGATTGGTTTCTCCGACAGTCGACGGTCTTGTGACTACGTTTTATGAGTGGCATGATTCCGGAATGCTCGATTGCATGAAGGCTGGGTCGGCCATGCACAGAGCAATCAATGTGGTGCATGCGTTCCATTTCGGCTTTGATGATGACAACATATATTTCAGACTCGATCTCTTCACCCGCGCTGAGGATGATGCGGCAGCTGAGTTTGAGTTTCAGATCGAGCTGAAGGCTGCAAGAGATTATGTCATTACGGTGAAAAGGGAGGGGACTCAGATCGCATCCCGCGAACTGAACGCAAAGGAGTACATTGACAATGAATTCAAAGGTCAGGTTGCTCTGAAGAAGGTCCTCGAAGTGTCGATTCCCCGCTCTGAAATCGCCTTTGACAAGGAATTCAGAGCAGATCTTGCGGTCGAAGTGGTCAGGCGATCAGAGCAGATCGAGCGCTGGCCAGCCTATGATATGATCCACACAACAATGCCGACAAGAAACGAATCCACCTTCTGGCAAGTCTGACAACTCCAATCGAACAAACAGGTGCATGACCGGAATACCCCGGGAGTCCTGCCGAGTCACTTACATCCCTGAACACAACTTGACCCTTGCCACGTACACTGCAATATGCTATAATTGCACCGGCAATAATTCAGAACTCAACGATTTGCCGCGATAGTTTTGCGGCGTTTCAAGTTGCAGATGGCAAGAAAGAAACAGCCCCGCACAAGAAGAAAGAAAGACTCTTTCGCGAGAGATTTTGTTCTGCCTCTTTGGTTTCGCGTTCGACTTCCATTACTTCTGATTGCACTGGCTCTAATCCCAAGATTGCTGGCACTGTTTGACTTAAGCGACTCACCGATTTACCTGCATCCGGTGATTGACAGCCAGACCTATCACGAAATGGCTGCTCAAATTGCGGCTGGTGATGTAATCGGACACTCGACATTCTGGCAGGCTCCTCTTTACCCGTACTTTCTGGGAGTCCTCTACTGGCTGTTCGGTGTCAGTATCACGGCAGCCAAGCTTGTGCAAGTGCTGATCTCAGCAGTGAATTGCTATCTCATTTTCAGACTGGCCGCAAAGGTATTAGACAGGAGAGTCGCGTGGCTCGCATTCGGAATTGCCGCGATATACGGTCCATTCATCTTCTTTGCGACTGAACTGCTCGCACCGGTGTTGCTCAATTTCCTGATACTTCTTGCAATCAATATACTGATATCCTATAAAGCCTCCTCGCGACCGCTCAAGACCATTCTTGTCGGTTTCATTCTGGGGTTGGCGCAAATAGGTCATGGCTTGATAGCTGCGTTTATACCACTGCTCATCGTGTGGCTCTTCTATTTCCATTATCGAGGGAACAACCGATTGCTGCCCGGACTCAAGTCGTCTGGCTTCTTGCTTATCGGGTTCTTATCTTTGGTCGCAGTGACCACCGTGCGCAATTACGCGGTCGACCACGAACTGACTCTGGTGTCAGCCAACGTCGGGGCGAATTTCTATCTCGGAAATCATCCGAATTATGACAGCACGACCGCAATCAGACCGGGTCTTGAATGGGACGAATGTATTCAGGAGGCAGCGGTTCACGGTCAGGCGACGCCTGCGCAGTCATCAGCCTACTTCACATCAAAGGCCATCGATAATCTCGGCGACGATCCGTTAGCATTTCTTGGTTTGCTTGCTAAGAAAGCCTATCTGCTAACTGCAGGGGAGGAGATCAAGCGGAATCTCGACATCTATCATTTCAAGCGATATTCGACGGTGCTCGACGTTCTCATCTGGCGGCATGTGATAGCATTCCCGACAGGGATCATTTTGCCGCTCGCCCTCTGCTGGATGATATTTTTCATCTTCAAACCGCCCGACGTCCAGAGCCGCGAAGTCTGGCTGTTGCTGGCGTTTGTGTTCTCACAGGCGGCGGCAATTCTGCTGTTCTTTGTCTCATCCCGCTACCGTCTGACCATTATGCCGATGGCAATCATTTTTGCATCGGCGCTGATCATTCAGTTAGTTGCACCGCTGAGATCCGGCAAGTCAGGAAAGATCGCAGTACAGGTTGGGCTGATCGTTGTATTGCTGCTATCCTGCAACATCCCTCGGATTGAGCAATCACCAAAGGATGAGGCTGAGAATCTCTTCTATGAGGGACTGGCGTTTGCACAGGGGGGAGACTGCGACACAGCGATCAATCTGTATCGCGCGGCAGTCGATTTGAACCACAATTATGCGATGGCAGAGTATAACATGGCGCTGTGTTACGGTATCACACAGCAAATAAACCTTGCTGAGCAGTCGCTCGATAGTGTTGTCGCCAGGAATCCGAAGTCCTTCATGGCAAAGCTTGTTGTCGGTAAAGCTCAACTTGATATGGGCAACCGCGAGAAAGCTGAAGAGCTTTTCGGTAAGGTCCTCCAAATGAACCCGAATTCAGTCGAGGCACGAATCAATCTAGGCGAGATATTCAGATTGAAGATGGATTCCACGCAGGCGTTGCAGTATCTCAGATCGGCCATTGCGATTGATCCCAAGGCATACAAAGCGTACAATCAGATGGGTGCCGTGTACATGGAAAACAACATGATGAACGAAGCGGAACGCTGTTTCTACACGTCTTTCCAACTCAACGGCTCCTATGCCAAAGCACTGATTAACCTCGGATCCGTCTATGGAACGACCGGCCGAATGCACGAGGCTGAGAGATGTTTCGAACGTGCGGTGGAGATTGATCCTAACGACATCACCGGTCTGCTCAACTATGGCGCAGTCATGCTGAAGCAGGCGGAGCCTGCCGCTGCTTTGGAGCTATTTAATCGAGCCGTAATGATTGCACCCGAAACACCGCAGACTCATCATTACAGAGGTGTTGCGCTGCTCAGCCTCCGGCAGACTCCGGAGGCGAAGCGATCATTCCAGAGGGCATTGAAACTCGATCCCGATTTCGCACCGGCAAGGCAACAGTTGGAGAAGATGGGCGCAAATCAGTAATCCTCTGGTGCCAAGAAAACCGTTTCTTACTCAGTGTAATTAGTCCACAATGTGAATGGAACAGATGGGATCGGCATTCGCGGCGGTACCTGCGAAAAAATATCCCCATCTGCTCTTGACTTCCGGAGGTAAATTATCAATATTGACTAGCTCTTGTAGGTTGCTTGAACGCAGACCATTAATGCCATGACTGATTTGGAGAGATTACTAACGAGTTCACCAGAGTTCGCATCGATAGTAGATGTTTTGCAGGGAAATAACTTACTCATATATATGGAATGAGGTGTCACTTATGGTAGGAATAGTGGGATACGGCGCCAAGATTCCCCGTCACAGAATCAAAGTTGAGGAAATTGCCAAGACATGGGGAGCCGATGCGCCATCCTATAAGAAGGGATTGCAGCTGTCCGAGAAGTCGGTTCCGGGACCCGATGTAGACACGATCACTCTCTCTGTGGAAGCCGCGAAATATGCACTAAAGCGCGCTGGGATATCCGGTTCCGAGATCGGTTCGGTTTACGTCGGTTCGGAGTCGCATCCGTACGCCGTGAAGCCATCGGGCACAGTGCTTGCTGAGGCGATCGGAGCGGTCAAAGACTGTCATTGCGCCGATTTTGAATTCGCATGCAAAGCTGGATCTGAGGCGATGTTCGTCTGTCTCGGTCTCGCTCAGTCAGGGTACGTGAAATACGGCCTTGCGGTCGGCGGCGATACATCACAAGGCGCGCCGGGCGATGCACTGGAATATTCGGCGGCTGCGGGATCGGCGGCCTTCATCATGGCAACAGACAAGGATAAGATCCTCGCGGAGATACTCCACACTCACTCATACATGTCCGACACTCCTGATTTCTGGAGGCGCGAGCATGAGCATTATCCGCAGCATGGCGGAAGATTTACCGGTGAGCCTGCTTATTTTGCACATGTGATGGGAGCTACCAAGGCGATTCTGGACAAGTCCGGTATGAAGCCGTCAGACTTCCAGTATGCGGTGTTCCATCAGCCGAACGGCAAATTTCCGATGCGTGTCGGCAAGATGCTCGGATTCAAGAAAGAACAGATAGAAACCGGATGGCTGGTGCCGGTCCTTGGCAACACATACTCCGGTGCCTCACCCCTCGGATTGACGGCTATTCTCGATGTCGCAAAGCCGGGCGACATGATTATGATGTGCTCTTATGGTTCCGGTGCCGGTTCTGATTCGTTCATCTGGAAGGTGACGGATCGGATCAAAGAGGTGCAGAATCTCTGTCCGAAGACTCGTACACAGCTCGATGAGCACAAGGTCTATGTCGACTACGGTACTTATGCTAAGTTCCGTAAGAAAATTCTGAAGAATAAGTGATGAGGTGAAGATATGAGAGAAGTTGCCATAATCGGCGTCGGCATGGGCAAATGGGGAGAGATCTGGAACGACTCGCTTCGAGATATCTATGTTGAAGCGGCAGTCTTAGCGCTCAAGGATGCCGGTATCGACAAAGTTGACAGCATGTATGTCGGCAGCATGACACCCGGGTTGTTCGTAGGTCAGGAACATCTCGGTTCGCTGTTGGCAGATTATCTTGGAATTAAGAACCTACCCTGCACACGCGTAGAATCAGCATGTGCATCGGGCGGTGTTGCGCTGAAATCTGCATTCCTGGAGGTAGCATCAGGTTATTCTGATCTGGTGATTGCCGGAGGAGTGGAAAAGATGACTGATTGTTCCGGTGATGACGCTACTTATGCGCTCGCGACAGCTGCGGATCAGGAATATGAAGTGTTCCACGGCGCGACGTTCCCGGGACTCTACGCAATGATGGCTCGCCGCCATATGTTTGAGTACGGAACTACTCGTGAACAGCTTGCGTATGTCGCTGTGAAAAATCACAAGAACGGCGCGAAGAACCCGAAGGCGCAGTATCCGTTTGAAGTCACATTGGAAGGCGTGATGTCATCTGTCATGGTTGCCGATCCGTTGCGCATCCTTGACTGTTCCCCGATCACTGACGGCGCAGCTTGTGTAGTACTTGCCGATCTCGAAACCGCGAAGAGAATCTGCAAGAAGCCGATAGTGAAGATACTCGGATTCGGACACGCAACCGACACCATCGCGCTGCACGCCCGCGAATCTTTGACAAGACTCGATGCCACGATTGTCGCGGCTGAGAGAGCATACAAGATGGCCGGTAAGAAGCCTTCCGACATCGATTTTGCGGAAGTGCACGACTGTTTCACAATCGCAGAGATCATCGTCTCTGAGGACCTCGGTTTCTTTGAGAAGGGGAAGGGCGGCCCGGCGGTCGAAGCTGGTGAAACTCAAATTGGTGGCAAGATTCCGATTAACACATCGGGAGGTTTGAAATCGAAAGGTCATCCAGTCGGCGCGACAGGCATCGCACAGGCAATCGAGATTGTCAGTCAGCTTCGCGGCGAAGCGGGCGACAGGCAGGTCAAGGGTGCAAAGGTCGGGCTGGCTCAAAACATGGGCGGCTCCGGCGGATCGTGCACTGTCCACATCATGGAGGTGGTCTGATGTTTCCAGCAAGAACATGGCGGGAGAACCCGCAGCGTTATAGATTAGAGGCGCAAAAATGCTCGAAGTGTTCGAGTGTTTACTTTCCACCCCGGAAAGTCGCTCCCGGCACTCTGGACGGTTCGTGTCTTGAGCCGTATACACTGCCAAATGACGGCACAATTTACACGTTTACAAGAATCAATGTTCCGCCAAATCAGTTCAAGGATGCCGCGCCATACGTTGTCGGCATCGTGGAATTGACGGATGGAACGAAGATCATGTGTCAGATCGCCGATACCGATGGGATGGAGCTGGAGATAGGGCAGAAAGTGAAACTGGAATTCAGAAGAGTCCAGACTGATGGTGAGCACGGAGTACTCGCGTACGGATACAAAGCCGTACCGGCAATTCCGGGTGTAACGACGGTTTAGGCGCATGTATCGTATCGAATCGAAGGTTGACACAAAATCTCCGGAGTTCAAAGCAAATCGTGACGAGATGCTGAAGCTCTCGTCGCAGCTTCGCGAGAATCTTGCCCGAGTCAAGAAGGGCGGTCCCGACTATATGGTCGAGCGGCATCATGCGCGCGGCAAACTTACCGCACGCGAGCGGCTCGATCTGTTGTTCGACAAGAATACTCCCTTCATAGAGCTGTCTCCACTCGCAGCGTGGGGAGAGTATAACGACGAGGCACCATCTGCCGGCGTGGTGACCGGCATCGGAGTTGTGCATGGTCGCGAGGTTCTTGTGGTTGCGAATGATGCAACCGTCAAGGGGGGTACATACTACCCGCTGACGATCAAGAAGCACATACGCGCACAGCAGGTCGCTATGGAAAATCGGCTGCCCTGTGTGTATCTTGTCGATTCCGGCGGCATATTTCTGCCGCATCAGTCGGGCTCGTTCCCCGATCAGTACCATTTCGGGCGCATCTTCTATAACCAAGCAAGACTTTCGGCGCTTGGCATACCTCAGATAGCGATTGTGATGGGATCATGCACCGCTGGCGGCGCCTATGTTCCGGCTATGTCCGACGAGGCAGTCATTGTGCGCAAGCAGGGGACTATTTTTATCGGCGGACCGCCATTGGTTAAGGCAGCGACGGGTGACACGGTAACGGACGAGGATCTCGGTGGAGCGGATGTCCACTGCAGGATTTCTGGAGTGGCTGATCACTATGCAAGAGATGACAAACACGCGGTGCAGATAGCGCGCAATATCATTGAATGCCTCGATCGTCAGAAGAAATTTCCGCTCGATATAACGACACCGGAAGAACCGTATTACGATCCTGAGGAGCTCTATGGCGTCGTGCCGGTTGACTTGAAGAGGGCATACGACACAAGAGAAGCGATTGCGCGGATTGTCGATGGCTCGAGGTTTCAGGAGTTCAAGGAGCTCTATGGCCTAACTCTCGTCTGCGGCTTCGCGCGGATAATGGGTTATCCGGTCGGAATCCTCGCAAACAACGGCGTGCTGTTCTCGGAGAGTTCTGTCAAGGGAGCCCATTTCATCGAGCTCTGCACTTCGAGAAAGATACCGTTGTTATTCCTTCAGAACATCACCGGTTTCATCGTCGGCAAACAGTATGAACATGGCGGCATCGCCAAGGATGGTGCGAAGCTAGTGCATGCCGTCGCTAACGCGGATGTGCCGAAATTCACTGTCATCGTCGGCGGGTCATATGGGGCCGGGAACTATGCGATGTGCGGAAGGGGCTACTTCCCAAGGCTTCTCTGGATGTGGCCTAATTCCAAGATTTGCGTGATGGGCGGAGAGCAGGCGGCAGATGTCCTGCTAACAGTCAAGATGAGACAATTGAAGAAAAAGGGAATCGAGATGACGCCGGAGGAACAGCAGGAATTCAAGAATCCCACTATGGAAAAATACGAAAGCGAATCATCCCCTTACTACTCGACTTCTCACATATGGGATGACGGGATCATTGATCCTGTCGACACGCGCACACTGCTCGGTCTCGGTATCGCAATGTCACTCAATCAGCCGATACCGGATCAGCACTACGGTGTATTCAGAATGTAAGGGGACATAATGAAGTATGTGACTCTCACCTACGAGCGACTGCATGGTGTCGGCCGCATCACATTCTCCAGGCCGGAGATTCACAATGCGTTTAACGGTGTGATGATCGATGAGCTATATGATTTGTTCGATCGACTTAACCGCGACAAAGGTGTTCGTGTTGTTGTCCTGACAGGCGAAGGCAAATCTTTTTGCGCAGGTGCAGACCTCAACTGGATGCGAGCGGTGAAGGACTATTCCTACGAGAAGAACTTCTCAGAGTCTTTGAAGCTGGCAGAGGTCTTTCATTTGATCTATTCGTGTCCTAAGCCGGTTGTAGGAAGAATCAACG
Source organism: Candidatus Zixiibacteriota bacterium (assembly GCA_018820315.1). Taxonomy (NCBI): domain Bacteria; kingdom Pseudomonadati; phylum Candidatus Zixiibacteriota; species Candidatus Zixiibacteriota bacterium. The sequence continues at coordinate 16,950 of JAHJOQ010000076.1, forward strand.
GCGCCGCAATTGGCGGTGGCACCGGATTCGTCGCCGTTTGTGATATTGCGATTGCATCCACAAATGCGGTCTTCTCATTTTCCGAAGTCAAGATTGGCGTCGTGCCCGCATGCATTTCACCTTACGTAATTAAGCGTGTAGGAGAGGGCCGCGCGCGCGAATTCTTTCTCACAGGTGAACGACTTACAACCGATCAGGCATTACAGTCAGGACTCATCAATCGTGCTGTACCCCCTGAGGATTTGGATGCTGAGGTTGATGCGATGGTAGCGCAGTTGATTTCGTCCGGACCCAAGGCGTTGAAGTGCTGCAAAGACCTCCTGGATACCGTGTCCGATCAATCTCTTCAGGACGCAAAAATACACACTGCAAGGGTGATCGCCAATCTTCGCAAATCTGACGAAGGTCAGGAGGGTATGGATGCGTTCCTGAACAAGCGTAAGCCGAATTGGGTGCGCGAGTGAATGAGAGTTATGATTTGTGAAAGCAGGTGCGAATAATGGCTGATGCGATGTTTAACAAGATATTGATTGCCAACAGAGGTGAAATTGCATGCAGGATTATTCATGCCTGTAAAGAAATCGGGATTCCTTCGGTAGTGGTCTACTCGGAGGCTGATTCGAAAGCGCTGCACGTACTGAACGCTGACGATGCCGTCTGCATAGGACCGCCCGAGCCTATGCAGAGCTATCTTGCAATCGATAAGGTGATTGCTGCGGCAAAGGAGACCGGCTGCTGCGCAATACATCCGGGGTACGGCTTCCTTGCCGAGAATCATCAATTCGCACAAAAGTGCAAAGATGCCGGTCTGGTCTTTATCGGTTCAAGCCCCGAATCTATACGCGTAATGGGAAACAAGGTCGAGGCACGCCAGATGATGATTGCCGCTGGAGTGCCGGTTATTCCCGGAATGCAGGCCTCTGCGAAGGATGTTAAGCTATTCGCATCGGAAGCTGACAAAGTCGGCTACCCTGTTCTGCTCAAGGCCGCGGCTGGTGGTGGCGGCAAAGGGATGAGGGTCGTCGAGAAGCAGGATGACCTTGCTGCGGCGCTCGAAGGCGCGCAGCGCGAAGCAAAATCTGCATTTGGAGATGATTCGGTTTATCTCGAAAAGTACATCGAGAACCCAAGACATATTGAATTCCAGGTATTCGGAGACTCGCATGGCAATGCAGTTCATCTCTTCGAACGCGAGTGCTCGATTCAACGCCGTCATCAGAAAATTGTCGAAGAGACGCCGTCTGTGGCACTGACACCGGAGATTCGTGCCGCAATGGGCAAGGCGGCTGTCAAGGTCGTCAAGTCGTGCGACTACTCAAGCGCCGGTACAGTTGAATTCCTGCTCGACAAGAACGGCAATTACTATTTTCTCGAAATGAACACGCGTATTCAGGTCGAGCATCCTATAACAGAAGCTGTGGTCGGAGTCGATCTGGTTGTCGAACAGATCAAAGTCGCCGCAGGAGCCCATTTGTCGTTCAATCAAGATGATCTTCGACAAGTCGGACATGCCATTGAATGCCGTGTCTATGCCGAAGATGCTGCCAACAACTTCCTGCCTGCGGCGGGCACAGTCCACTACCTGAAAGAACCATCTGGACCCGGCATAAGAGTCGACAGCGGCATCTATTCAGGTGCTGAAGTCTCGGTCTACTATGATCCGATTCTATCGAAGCTCATAGCATGGGGACCGACTCGTGAGGCTGCACGCAAAAGAATGCTGAAGGCACTCTCCGAATATGTTGTACTCGGAGTGACAACTCAAATCGACTATTTGCGTGATGTACTGAGTCATAAAGAATTTATCGAAGGCAGGACGTACACTAACTTCATTCCGACGCACATGGCAGACTGGAAGCAGCGTGGCACGTCGGATGATTCGCTTCCTCTGGTGCTTGCAGCAGGAGCGCTCTCTGGGCAGCTGTCGCGCAATACAGCCTCGGTATTTGGAGAGGCTGCGCAACCGACGCCGTGGGAGACAGTCGGCAAATGGGAAATCGGAATGGGATCGTGAAATGAATTACGAATATCGCATCGCTGATGGGACTTACTCTATTTCTCTCGATAAATCCGAAAATGGCTATAATCTTTCTATCGGAGATAAGACTCTCGCACTGTCTGCAATCAAAATAGACGACAACTCATTCATTCTGCGAGCGAACGGCATCAACAAAGTCATTCATGTCGCGAGAACCAATGGCAGAGTCTTTGTACATCTCGATGGCGCGATACATGTGCTTGAAGATGTTCTTGCCGAGGAGGCCTCCGGTGGGTCTTCCGCTGAGATCGTAGATGGTGTGCAGAGAATCCTCGCGCCAATGCCGGGCAAGCTGGTCAAAGTCATGGTTTCCGAAGGTGACAAGGTCGCGAAAGGAACGAATGTTTGCATTGTCGAGGCGATGAAGATGGAAAATGTCGTTCAGGCGAAGCTGGATGGCATAGCCAGGAACATATCCTTCAAAGCAGGTGATCTGGTGGACACTGAGACCCCGATTTTGGAGATTATAGCAGAAGAATAGACTATCATTACCACGCAATCTTCCCAAACGATATCCGTAGAAGTTCGCACTATTTGTCATGCACGTAACTCTCTGACACATAATATATTAACGTATCTCTTGCTTACACTCCGACTATTTATTAAATTATAAAGTTATTTGGGAAAAAAATCACTTGCACACTTCTCGATGCGCAAGTAGAAATAGGATCTTAAGCAACTTTTCAAATACGTCAGGGAGGATAGATAATGGATACGCCCCAACCAGTTATAGTCTCCGCATGCAGAACTGCAATCGGTAATTTCCTCGGAGGACTGTCGTCGTTCACCGCCACTCAACTCGGAGCTATTGCGATTAAGGAAGCCGTCAAGCGGGCGGGAATCGATCCGGCTAAAATCGAAGAAGTAATCATGGGACAGGTGGTGCAGGCCGGAGTCGGTCAGGCACCGGCTCGTCAGGCGGCAATTCATGCCGGCATTCCGCCGGAGGTAGTCGCGCTAACCATTAACAAAGTATGTGGCTCAGGACTGAAGGCTGCGATGATGGCATCTGCATCTATCAAGGCTGGCGATGGTGATTGCTATGTTGTCGGTGGAATGGAATCCATGTCAGGCACGCCGTACGTGCTGCATGGCGCCAAGGGTGGCCTCAAGTTTGGCGACAAGAAACTTCAGGACTCGATGATCCTCGACGGCCTTTGGGATTCGTTCAACAATTTCCACATGGGTAATGCCGCGGAACTGACTGTCGTGAAAGCAGGGCTTACTCGCGAAGAGCAGGATGAATTCGCAGCCAATTCACATGCAAAAGCACTAGCGGCGATCGAAGCAGGCAAGTTCGTGAAAGAGATCGTACCCGTGGAAATACCACAGCGCAAGGGTGATCCCGTTATATTCAAGCAGGATGAATGCCCCCGCCCCGGCACAACCGTTGAAAAGCTCGCCAAGCTCCGCCCAGCATTCCAGAAGGATGGCACTGTAACAGCGGGCAATGCTCCGGGTCTGAACGATGGTGCTGCGGCGATGGTGGTGACGTCGGCCGACTTCGCAAAGCAAAACGGTTTGAAGCCACTTGCCAAGATCACCGGTTACGCAGCAGCCGGCGTGGAGCCGAAAGATATTTTCTTCTCGCCGATTTACGCTGTTCGCAAACTTATGAATAAACTGGACGCAGACATAAACTACTTCGACCTGATCGAAGCTAACGAGGCCTTCGCGGCGCAAGCTCTTGCAGACGGCAAGGGGCTTGGTTGGGATTGGGACAGAGTAAACGTGCATGGTGGTGCAGTCGCACTCGGACACCCTATCGGCGCATCCGGCGCGCGAATCGTTGCCACACTCATATATGCACTGCAAGACAGAGGACTCAAGACAGGTCTCGCGACTCTCTGTCTCGGCGGAGGCAATGCGGTCGCGATGTCGATCGAATTAATGTAATCTGACTGTGAAACGAGACTGAACCCTTATTTTGGAGTAGAAGGATGAAGACTGTAGCAATTATTGGAGCTGGAACGATGGGTAACGGCATTGCCCATGTCTTTTCGCAGCATGATACAAAAGTCACAATAATAGACATCAAGCAGGAATTTGTAGATCGAGCAATCGCCACAATCACGAAGAACATGGGGCGTGAGCTAAGCAAGGAGAAGATCACTCAGGAGAAAATGGACGCATCGCTGGCGAATATAACGACGTCCACGAAGCTCGAGGATGCCGCGGGTGCCGAACTGGTGATCGAAGCCGCAACCGAGGATTTCGGCATCAAGATCGAACTCTTCAAGAAGCTCGACAAGATTTGCGGTCCCAACGTCATTCTTGCGTCTAATACATCGTCGTTGCCGATAACCAGACTCGGAAGCGCGACAAGCCGTCCCGACAAGGTGATCGGCATGCACTTCATGAATCCTGTACCGATGATGAAGCTTGTTGAGGTCATTCGGGGTTTCGCGACATCAGATGAGACGTATAAGATCGTTGAAGAGACGGCGACGGCGTTGGGCAAAGTTCCGGTTCAGGTGAACGACTATCCCGGTTTTGTTGCAAATCGCATCCTGATGCCGATGATCAACGAAGCTGTCTATACGCTTTTTGAAGGTGTCGCTGACAAAGAAGGAATTGATACAGTAATGAAGCTCGGCATGGCGCATCCGATGGGCCCGTTGACTCTTGCCGATTTTATCGGGCTGGATGTCTGTCTTGCGGTCCTTGAAGTCTTGCATGAGGGACTCGGCGACCCGAAGTATCGTCCCTGTCCGCTCTTGAAGAAGATGGTGGAAGCCGGTTATCTCGGTCGCAAGACCGGACGTGGATTCTATGATTACTCAGCGAAGTGAGGTAGGGAATGGATTTCGAACTGTCTGAAGATCATATCATGATGCGTGATTCGGCTCGCGAATTTGCTGAAAAGCGCCTGAAAGACATCGCTGAGGAAATGGATGAGAAGGGGTATATGCCGGAGGAGCTTCTTGCCGAGACAGGCGAGCTCGGCTATTTCGGCCTTTATACTTCCGATAAGTACGGTGGGCTTGAAGTCGATTCTCTCAGCTTCGCGCTTGTGATCGAAGAAATAGCGCGCAAGTGTGCCGGCCTTGCGATAACCATATCCGTTCATAACTCGCTCGTGATCAAAGCGCTTGAGAAGTATGGCACGGAGGCACAGAAGGAGAAGTTTCTGCCGAAGCTGGCGACCGGGGAATTCATCGGAGCATACGCTCTGTCAGAGCCGAATTCAGGCACTGACGCCGGATCACTGAAGACGACAGCTATTCTGAGTGGAGATCACTATCTGCTCAACGGAACCAAGAGCTGGGTTTCTTCGGCGAGCATTGCAAAACTGATGGTTGTCTTTGTGCTTACCAATCCTGAAGCTGGTCCGAAGGGCATTTCCTGTCTGTTGGTCGAGCCGGGCATTGGCGGTATGAGTCTCGGCGCTCCTGAGAAGAAGATGGGGTTGAAATGTTCCGACACTCGAGAAGTCTCCTTCATAGATGCGAAAGTCCCGAAGGAGAATCTCCTTGGGGAAGAGAGCAGAGGGTTCAAGATTGCTCTCTCATTGCTGAACAATGGCAGGGTGGGAGTTTCTGCGCAATCGCTGGGAATAGCACAGGCAGCATTCGATGAGGCGTTGAGCTATTCGAAAGAGCGCAAGCAGTTCGGACAGCCTATTTGCAACTTCCAGGCAATCCAGTTCAAGCTTGCGGACATGGCCATGCGGATCGACGCTGCCAGACTGTTGACGTATCGCGCTGCCATCCTGAATGATGCGCCGGAGCGCCACGCAAAAGAAATCTCAATGGCGAAACTCTTTGCATCGGAGACTGCAAATTACGTAGCCAATGAAGCCGTACAGATTCACGGAGGCTACGGCTACGTGAAAGAGTATCCTGTCGAACGGTATTTCAGGGATGCGCGTGTGACCGAGATTTACGAAGGAACATCTGAAGCTCAACGAATCGTAATCTCGAGAGATTTGCTTGAGGATTAGACATGTATGACCTTCTGGAAAAGCTAGCTGGATTCAGGTCTGAAGTTCGTCAGTTCTGCGAAGCCGAGATAGCACCTCATGCCGTCGAGGTTGACGAGAAACAGATATTCAAACCGGAAATCCAGGAGAAAATAAACGCTAAAGGATGGTGGGGCAGCATAGTTCCCAAAGAGTATGGCGGCCTCGGGCTGAGCTCAGCCGAATATACGGTGCTTGTTGAAGAGATATCACGAGTGTGCGGTTCGACCGGCTTGACGTTCGCAGCTCACAACTCACTCGGCACCTACCCAATCTATGCATTCGGTACCGAGGAGCAGAGGCAGAAGTACCTGCCGAACGCCTGCAAAAAGGGCGCTCTGATTGCGTTCGGTCTCACCGAACCAGAGGCAGGCTCCGATGCAGGCGGGACCAAGTCAAAGGCTGTCAGGGACGGCGACCATTATGTAATCAACGGGACTAAGTGCTGGATTACTTCTGCGGAGCCCTGTACAGTCGCTATTGCCACAGCGCGAACCAGTGAAGAGGGCGGAGTCAAGGGGATATCGTCGTTTATACTCGAGAAGGGTATGGAAGGCTTCAGCGTCGGCAAGAAAGAGAACAAAATGGGCTGCCGGGGATCGAACACCGCGTATTTGCATTTTGACGATCTCAAAGTTCACGAGTCGCAGAGACTCGGTGACGAGGGTGTCGGGTTCAAGCAGTTCATGATTACTCTTGATGGTGGACGGATATCTATTGGCGCAATGGCACTCGGATTGGCGCAAGCTGCCTTTGAGCTGGCATCACGATACGCCACGGAGAGAAAGTCCTTCGGCCAACCAATCTCGTCATATCAGGCAATCCAATGGAAGATCGCTGATATGGCGATGAAGATAGAGGCTGCGCGGCATCTGGTCTATGGCGCTGCTTATCTGAAGGATAGCGGCAAGCGGATGTCCAAAGAGTCGGCGATGGCCAAAGTCTATGCGTCTGAGGTGGCCAATTTCTGCACTTATGAGGCTATTCAAGTACTCGGCGGCGATGGCTATTCTGCGAAGTATCCCGCTGAACGATACTACCGTGATATGAAGCTTTGTGAAATCGGCGAAGGAACCTCGGAAGTGCAGCGTATTGTAATTGCCAGAGAAGTGTTCAAGAGTATATCTGATATGTAAGTATAGAACCATAGGAGGAATCATGGCTTTCAAAGGCGAAGGCAAGATTTGGATGAATGGGGAGTTCGTAGACTGGAACGATGCAAAGATTCACGTTTTGTCTCACGTGGTCCACTATGGCTCGTCCATCTTCGAAGGAATCCGAGCATACAAGACCAATAGAGGGACGGCAGTATTCAGACTCGGCGCTCATATTGACAGGCTCTTTGATTCCGCAAAAATCTACCGTATGGATATCCCATTCAGCAACAAGCAGCTGTTTGACGCGTCAATCGAGACAATTCGAGTCAATAACCTTGAAGCATGCTATATCCGTCCTGTCGTCTATCGTGGCTATCATTCTCTTGGTGTGGACCCGCGTCCCTGTCCGGTGGATGTCTCGATAGCAGTCTGGGAGTGGGGGAAATATCTCGGACCCGAAGCGCTCGAAAACGGAGTCGAGGTCTGCGTTTCATCATGGGCTCGTATCGCGCCAAACACGCTTCCGGCCATGGCAAAATGCGGCGCCAATTATATGAATTCTCAATTGATTAAGACCGAGGCGATCGCCAGAGGATGTGTCGAGGGCATAGCTCTCGATTCGAAGGGCAATGTCTCCGAAGGTTCTGGCGAGAATATTTTCATCGTGCGCGACGGCGTTGTTATCACCCCGCCATTCGATGCATCGATACTCCCCGGCATCACTCGCAATACCGTAATCACTCTCGCGACCGAACTCGGTTATAAAGTCATCGAAGGCAATATTCCAAGAGAGGCGCTCTATATTGCCGAGGAAGTATTCTTCACCGGCTCTGCCGCAGAGATTACTCCGATTTCGATGATTGATAAGATTACGATAGGTGACGGTAAGCGCGGGCCTATCACCAAGAGGCTACAGGACCGCTTCTTCGAGTACCTGTCCGGTGATTTTCCCGACACTTACGGCTGGCTCGATTTTGTTTATGCGGAAGAGAAGGTCGAAGCCTGACGCGAAGACTCGGTGGAAGAACTTTCGGCAGGTCTGGATCGCAGCTTTGCTGGTTGTTAGACCTATGACATCTCAGAACCGAAAGGTGGCTATAGACATGGATAGAGTTCCCATTCTCCCACGTGAATTCGTTGATCGTATTCAATCTGAAGTGGCAGAGACCGTGTTTTCGTATTCGGTCGGGATCGTTTTAGTCGAAGTTAATCCCCCTGTGGTTCACTCTAAGCTAATAGGAAGTGGGACATTAGTCTCAATTGCGGGCAGAGAGGGCATTTTAACCGCCCGCCATGTGGTGGCAGTAGCGAGACGGCCGACGGCGCAGGGAGATACATATATTGGATTCGGGATACAGGGATCCGCTCACAATCTTGGGGAGAGGACGGATCACTACATCGTAGTATCATCCGATTCACCCAACGAATCAGTAGAATCAGATGGACCCGATTGGGCTTTCATGGTTCCGACTCCATCCGTTGTCAGCTGGCTGAAAGCGTACAAGTCCTTTTGGCAGCTGGATCGTTGGCGAGAGACGATTCAGAAGCATCCAATCGGGCTAGGTAAGGGATTCTGGATACTCTGCGGCTACCCGGGAGAGAAAGCGATATCGTTAGGCCCTGAGAGTGGGTTCAATGAAGTAATAAGGTATGAGGGATTTCTTGCTGCGTCCGGTCTCAGTGAGTCAATGACGAATGGGGAGTATGACTATTCTGAGATCGTAGTTCGCGATGTAGAAGGCGGAGACGTTGAGCTTCCGCTTTCCAGCTTCGGCGGATTTAGCGGAGGCGGACTGTGGTGGGTTGCTGTTGAGGGCGACGGCGACGACAACCTCAAGTCAACTCATGTCGCCTACTCTGGCATACCCTTAAGTGAAAGGTGCGAAGGTAACGAGATTTTTTCTGTGAAGTGTCATGGTTGGCGTAGCGTTTACCACACGATACCACAGAAGATCAAAGAGAGTCTCCTTGCATAAGCATTGCATCCTTTAGCGCACAAGAGTGCAAGTAGCGGCGTCATTGCGAGCGACCGCAGGGAGCGTGGCAATCTCATCTTCTCCTTATGGCTTTGATTGACATGGAGATCGCCACGTCGCTTCGCTCCTCGCGATGACGGCATCCAGCCCCCTACATGATTCCTCAGTTTAGACTTGCCTTTTCAGGCAATTACTTATTCATTTAGCTTGAAAGAAGCGGTTACTGATGGAGACGAATTATGAGTTACCTTAAAGATAGCGATCCGGAGATTTACGAGGCAATTTTCGGCGAAACAAGGCGTCAGAATGAGAAGATCGAGCTGATAGCATCAGAGAACTTCGTGTCGCCTGCCGTTCTTGAGGCCGCAGGCGGAGTCATGACGAACAAATATGCTGAGGGATATCCGCACAAGAGATATTATGGCGGGTGCGAATTTGTCGATATCGCCGAGGATCTAGCGAGAGATCGGGCAAAACAGCTATTCGGTTGCGAGCACGCTAATGTCCAACCGCATTCCGGCTCTCAGGCAAATATGGCAGTCTATTTCAGCGTACTGGAGCCGGGTGACACCGTTATGGGACTAGATTTGTCACACGGCGGTCATCTCACGCATGGACATCCTATAAACTTCTCCGGTAAGCTGTATAATTTCATCGGCTATCAAGTTGACAAAGAAACAGAAGTTATCGATTACGATGCTCTCGCCGTGCAGGCAGAAGAGGTCAAGCCGAAGATGATCGTGACCGGCGCCTCGGCGTACCCGAGAATCATAGACTTCAAGCGCTTTGGAGAAATTGCGGAATCTGTCGGTGCCTATCTGATGGTCGATATCGCTCACATCGCCGGATTGGTTGCAACCGGACTGCACCCGTCGCCGATACCATATGCGGACTTTGTGACTACGACAACTCACAAGACTCTTCGCGGACCGCGCGGCGGCATGGTGATGTGCAAGGAGAAGTATGCTGAGGATCTTGACAGAACCGTGATGCCCGGTATTCAGGGCGGTCCGTTGATGCACGTAATCGCCGCGAAGGCGGTCGCGTTTCATGAGGCGCTGCAACCTGGCTTCAAGGCCTATCAACAGCAAATCATCAAGAATGCAGCAGCGATGGCCAATGAGTTCGTGAAGCTCGGTCAGAGGGTGGTAACCGGTGGCACGGATACGCATCTGATGCTCCTCTCTTTCCTCGACAGGGAATACTCGGGCAAGAAAGTGGAGAAAGGGCTGGATGAAGCAAACATCACTACAAATAAGAACACGGTTCCGTTCGATACAAGAAAGCCGTTTGTCACTTCCGGAGTCAGAATCGGCACTCCCGCCGTTACGACTAGAGGGATGAAGGAAGATGAGATGCTCAGCATCGCGGCTCTAATAGATCGCGTGATCAACAATCTCGGAAACGAGGAAGTCTACACTGAGGTGCGTGAGGAAGTGAAGAAACTCTGCGATCGATTCCCGCTATATCCGGAATTGATGGAAGCGTACCGGATCGGCTGACAGGAGCGAACATAGGTGCTCATTGAATTCTCGACATATCCGATCGGAGAGAGCAGCAGCCTCTCGAAAGCTGTCTCAGAAGTGATCGATATAATCGACAGGTCAGGCTTGTCATATAAGACACACGCGATGGGCACTGTTGTCGAAGGCGAGTGGGATGAGCTGATGCAACTGATCAGGACTTGCCATTTCCACCTAAGAGACAAGTTTGACAGAGTCGCTACACGGATTGTCATCGATGATCGCAGAGACGCAGTTAATCGCTTAGAGGGCAAACTCGATACGATCGAGAAGCGCCTTGGACGTCAAATAAGGAAGTAATTGAACCATGACAGAATATGCTGTTGTGATGTCGACCGTCTCAAGCCAGATGGAGGCGGAGCATATCGGGGAGGAGCTTGTTTCAAAGGGGTTGGCCGTGTGCGTCAATGTCATCCCGGGAGTGACATCCTACTACAATTGGGATAACAAGACCCAGAAGGGCAGAGAGTCGGTGATGCTCATCAAGATAAGGTCTGACAATTTCGAACGGGTCAAAGATGTAATCCGAGAACACCATAGTTATGAGTTACCGGAAATCATTGCACTGCCTATTTCTGCCGGAGACGCTGATTATCTGAAGTGGATTGATAAATGCTCAGGCAGAACGGAATGAACTCAGTCAATCGACTGGTTATACATGCAGGTATCGTATGAAATTCAAGAAGCATGAGTCGGGATACGCCGTAAGGCTCGAAAAGGGCGAGGATGTTCTCGTATCGCTCACCAGGTTCGCAAACGAGGTCAAACTTGGATCGGGGTCAGTCATCGGCATCGGTGTTGTTTGTGATGTCGAGCTTGGATATTTCGATCCGGAGGCGAATGAGTACATCAAAAAGAACCTCGATGGTGAGTACGAGTTGATCACGTTTATGGGCAATTTCTCTGTCGTCGACGGCGAGCGATTCGTGCACGCCCATGTCACCGTATCCGACCGGGACTGCAGACCATACGCAGGGCACCTGTTCTCAGGTGTAATCGGAGTTACCGGCGAATTCACGGTAACCGCATCCGATGTTGTGATAACGCGTAGCCCTGACCCTGATACCGGCCTTAAGTTCCTGGATCTGTAATGTCAACTTCTTCAGTGATCGCTCTGCTGACCGATTTCGGATCAGCGGACAGTTATGTTGCGGAGATGAAAGCCGCTATGCTTTCAGTCAACCCTGAACTGAAATTCATAGACATCTCCCATAGTGTGCCGCCGGGTGATATCAGACAGGCTGCATATTACCTGTGGCGATCGCACAGATTCTTTCCTGCTGGCACGATATTTCTCTCGGTAGTCGATCCGGGTGTAGGAAGCGAACGAAGAATCGTTGCTATTGAGAGTGGGAATTACTTGTTCGTTGCTCCCGACAATGGTCTTCTGTCAATGATAGTTGCCCGAAATGACTATACTGCTTACGAAATCAGCAACACTCAATACATGCTCGTGGAGGGCGGCAGCACGTTTGAGGGTCGCGATGTCATGGCTCCAGTCTCCGCGTATATCTCGCTTGGCGTGGACATCGAGGCAATAGGAAATGCGATTGACAAGATCGAGACATTCGAAGTCGCTTCACCGTCGTGCTCCGATGACAAAATCGCAGGTGAGGTGCTTTCCATCGACAACTTCGGAAATGCCATCACAAATATCCCTGGCGATGATCTGGAAGCAGCCGGGGATCAGAGATTCCTACGGGTGTTGGCTGGTGGCAAGGATATCGGATCGATTCACAAGACATTCGACTCAGTGCCGACAGGCGAGACCGTTGCATATATCGGCAGTTGCGGACTACTAGAAATCGGTATCAACAGGGGACACTTTGCAAAGAAGTCTGAAATCACAATCGGCTCAACTATCGAGGTGGTGCGGCATGAACATTGACGGACGGCCATCATGGGACGAGTACTTCATGTCAATAGCAGATCTTGCTGCGACGCGGTCCACGTGTCTTCGCAGGCAGGTCGGCGCCGTTATAGTGAAGGACAAGCGCATTCTCGCGACCGGCTACAATGGTGCGCCAAGGGGGCTGATGCATTGTCTCGATGTAGGATGCCTGCGCGAAAAGCTGAACATTCCATCAGGTGAGAGACACGAGCTGTGCCGGGCAATCCACGCAGAGCAGAATGCCGTGGTGCAGGCGGCGACATCCGGGATTGACATAACCAACGGCGTGATTTACAGCACAACATTCCCCTGCAGCCTTTGCTCGAAGATCATCATCAATGCGAGCCTCTTGCGCATCATATGCAGAGAAGGATATCCCGATGACCTGTCTCGCAGGTTGCTCGTAGAGTCTGGAATAAAGGTTGATCTTCTCAACAAAAGCGGAGCAGTGCAGCACTTGAATTTGGAGGTTGGAGAATAGTGAAGTGCCCACACTGTGGCGGTGAAGAAGATAAAGTCGTCGATTCGCGATCTGTCCAGGAGGGGAGAGCTATCAGGCGTCGGCGGGAGTGCATCTCCTGCGGGGAGCGATTCACTACCTATGAATATGTCGAAATTGAAGGTCTCACTGTGCGCAAATCGGACGATCGCCGAGAACCTTTCGACCGTCAGAAGCTGAAAACGGGACTCGAACTGGCTACCAATAAGAGACCAATATCGCAGAAACAGATCGAGAATATTGTAATCGACATCGAGAAGGAGCTCTTTAACCTCGCCAAGCAGGAAGTCTCATCAGAAGTCATAGGTGCCATGATTATGGAACGGTTAAAGGAAATCGACGAAGTCGCGTACGTGCGATTCGCATCTGTGTATCGCAAGTTCAAAGACACCGAGGAGTTCTATACGGAAGTGCGCAAGCTTCTCGACAAAGAGGAATAAGGTGGCTGAGAGCGCTCGACATGAAATGCCTTTCCTCGACCACCTCGAGGAGCTGAGACGACGACTAATAAAATGTGGCGTCTCCTGCGCAGCGGGATCCATTGTAAGCTGGTTCTTCATTGATGGCGTAATTGACGTACTCGCAAAGCTGGTCGGGCAGGTATATTTCATGGCGCCCACAGAGGCCTTCATGATAAGGTTGAAACTCTCGATTATCATGGGCATAATGCTCAGCGTGCCGGTGATTTCATATCAACTCTGGAAGTTCATTGCACCCGGGCTCTACATGAGGGAGCGCAGGCTTGTCATTCCGGTCGTCGCGGCGAGTACTTTCTTTTTCGCAGCAGGCGCGTCATTCTGCTACTTCATCGTGCTTCCGGCGTCTCTGAAGTTTCTTATGGGGTACGGCACCGAGAACATGACGCCTCTGATATCGGTTGGGAGTCTGCTCTCATTCTGCGCATACTTGATTCTTGCATTCGGAATCGTATTCGAGCTGCCGGTTGTATCCTTCTTCTTGGGTAGAATCGGCATCGTCTCATATACGACGCTCAAGAAGGGGAGAAGATACGCGGTAGTCCTCTCGCTCGTCCTGGGTGCAGCCTTGACACCGCCGGACCTGTTCAGTCAGGTGATGCTGGCCGGTCCTTTGTTGATATTGTATGAGCTATCGATATGGCTCGTTCGTTTGACCGGCAAGCAGCGCTGTGATGATTCAGCCTTTGATGAGGATGAACGAGAGATTGGCAAGGCGGGTTGAGACAGAAGTTCTTGTGTTGTCGGAAGTGATTTGTTCTATATTGTTATGACATTATATGATCTGAACAGGACTTGAGAATAATGACGAAATCCAATCCTATGCGCTTTTTGATTCAGCTTATCATCAGTCTTTTCTTCTGTCTCGCGGCCAATCTCTTCGCGGCGGATGTGAAATCACATTGGCCTGAAGGACAGGAGCGGACATACCAGTACAAGATGGGCACGGCGATAATCGGAACCCAGACCGCCAAACTCGTCGGAACAGTGACATTGCCCAGGCACGGCCGCTCCTACTATTTCGACATGAAGGTGAATCTCGACATGTCGTCGGTCGGACAGTCATTCAAGATGGATATGGCTTGCTCACTGTTCTGCTCTCTTCGCGGCCTGCCGAAGCATTACTACGGAGAATATCACGTCAATCGCGAAGAAGTGAGGGTGACCGGCGACATCATAGATGACCGATTCGTCGCCCACTCTGTCGGCGGAGGGGTCGATACTTTGGTGTCCTTTGACATGCCGCCCGGGACGTTCCTCGTCGACAACAACTTCGTTGCACAGTGGCAGCTGATGTTTGCCAATTTGGAGCTGACTCCCGGTGATACGCACAGCATCGACATACTGATTCCGCAGGCTTTGCGTCGCCTGCCGATGAAGCTCGTCGTCCTCGGCAATGAGACAATTGAGGTGAACAACAGAGAAGTGGAATGCACCGTTAGCCAAATCGATTTTGTAAACAGCCGATTCTATACTGATTCAAGCGGTAAGCTCCTGCGCGTTGTTGATTCACGCCAGAGTCTTATTATTGACTTACTACCTGAGGGGACGACTGTCGAAGATGCTGCTGGAGGGACATTCTGGAGCACATTTCACCGCCGGCTTCTTATCTGGGGTCTATTCGCCGTCTGGGTGTCGATGCTACTGGTGTTGCTCGGACGAAGAGGGATCAAGAATCGTGACTACTGGCTGCTGTTTGCTGTCTCTGGTGCCGCTTTTGCTCTTGTGGTTGTCGTGCAGGCACCGATTCAGCACAAGCTCTCCAGAGCAATTTTTAGTGGAATCGGTTCTAAGGGTTCAGCGCTGTATTTAGCGGCATTCGTGATTGCGCTGGTCTCCGGGATTTTTCAGGAGACTCTAAAGGCAGGTTTGATATGGCTGCGGTGGTATCTCGCGGATGACAAACCAAACCTGAAACTTATGATAGGACTTGGAGCTGCCGCGGGGGCTGGATTTGGATTTGTCGAATCCTGCTGGCTGACTGGATCAGCTTTTGCGACTGGAGTCATGGGATTCGTCTCTTTGCCTGTATGGGAGAGGATCATCACTACGATATTTCATATTTCGACGGGAATCCTGCTCGGTTACGGGATCGGTCGGAGACAGATTTGGCAATACTGGTTACTTGCCGCATCGTTGCATACATTTGGTAATTTCTCTATTGTATTCTGGAGGCAAGGGTTCGTAGATGCTTACATCTTCGAGGGTTTTCTGACAATATTCTACCTGGTAGTCCTTGTAATAGCGGTCCAGGTGTCGCGAAGAATCGCGCGGAGATAATACCTCTTTTTTCGCTTGCCTAAACAGGTGGTGACGCATATATTCCTTGAGTTTTGATGGAATTGACAGTGAAATAGCAGCTATTGAGTGATTTGGTTAACAAACGGAGGACGACACAGATGGCAATGAAGATAATCGACGAGTGCACTGCATGCGGGCTTTGCTTGCCCGAGTGTCCTCAGAATGCGATCGAAGAGGGCGACATCTACATCATCGACGCGGATCTCTGCAACGAATGCGAGGGCGTCGACGGCGGCTCACAGTGTGTTGCTATCTGCCCGATAGATGACTGCATCATACAGGCATAGTTTCGACTTCTCTGAAAAAGCACCCGTCCGGGTGCTTTTTTTTTGCTCCCCAAACAAGTAACAAACGGGTTGCCAACCGGACAGTCCGGCGCTACATTGGCATCGAGACGGAGAATCCAATTCCGGCGCGTCATTCATGGAGTAAGCCTCAATATGCCCTACAAATTCATCGATGACATCGCAACTGCGGACTGTGCTGTCGCCATACAAGCAACTACCCTGGAGAGCTTGTTTTGCGACGCAGCGAGAGCCCTCATCGATTGCATGACAGACATATCGATCGTTCAGGCGAACAAGACATGGAGCATCAGCCTGGATGAAGACAATCTGGAAAGACTCCTCTATTCCTGGCTCTCTGAACTCGTATTTATCAGAGACAGTGAGAATGTTTTGTTCTCCGACTTCAGCGTGGAGATAGCCGAGGATGCACATGCCTGCCATCTGCGAGCAGATATCATGGGCGAGAACATCGATCATGGTCGGCACGACATGCGTGCTGATGTGAAAGCTGTAACGATGCATATGTTCAAGATAGAGAGAGAGGCTGATACCTGGCGAGCGTTCGTAATATTTGACCTATAGGTGATATCATGGAGAAGAAAAAGATCTCTGAAGGTATATGGGAGATCGATCCATCGCAGAAGCAGGGCATGAATGTTCCTGCACGGATTCTGTCATCCGATCGTTTGATCGATAGAGTGGAGCAGGGTGTCTATGAGCAGATCACCAACGTTGCCTGCCTGCCCGGGATTGTCGGTTCGGCACTCTGCATGCCAGACGGTCACTGGGGCTATGGCTTCCCAATCGGTGGCGTCGCCGCCTTCTCGACGAGTGATGGCATAATTTCACCCGGTGGAATCGGATTCGACATCAACTGTGGCATGAAAATGCTCCGGACGAATCTGACCCTCGAGGAGATCCGCCCCAAGCTCCAGCAGCTAATCGACACGCTCTTTGACTACGTTCCTGCAGGGGCTGGAAAGACCGGCACAGTTCATCTCGATAACCGACGGTTCAGAGATATAATGACCGATGGTGTCGGCTGGTGTGTTAAGAATGGATTTGCGACAGCGGCCGATCAGGATGCAAGCGAAGAGTCGGGCTGCATCCGTGGAGCTAATCCCGATTTCGTCTCTGATAAGGCGTTCAAGCGCGGCCTCAATCAGCTTGGTACTCTTGGATCGGGGAATCACTATCTCGAAATCGAAGTTGTCAAAGAAAGCAACATTCTGGATCACGATATCGCGAGAGCCTTCGGTATTGATCGCCCCAACCAGATCGTTATCTCGATCCACTGCGGCTCGCGTGGATTCGGCCACCAGGTAGCCACCGACTATCTGCAGGTATTCGAAAAGAGCGTCAAGAAGTTTGGGATCAATGTCCGCGACAAAGAACTCGCCTGTGCACCATTCAAGTCCGATGAAGGGCAGCGATATTTCGCAGCGATGAAATGTGCGGCGAATAATGCCTTTGCAAACAGGCAAGTTATCGTGCACAGGATTAGAGAGGCATTCGAGAAAGTTCTTGGCAAATCGAATCAGGAGCTTGGCATCACTACGATCTATGACGTCGCGCACAATATCGCAAAGATAGAGAAGTACAGTATCGATGGCCGAGAGCAAGAGGTGGTTGTTCATCGCAAAGGTGCAACCCGCGCGTTCGGACCCGACGTCGACGGCATTCCGTCGAGATATCGCGGAGTTGGTCAACCGGTTATCGTTGGCGGCTCCATGGAAACCGGGGCGTATCTACTGGTCGGTACACAGAAGGCTATGGATTCGACTTTCGGATCGACTCTGCATGGTTCCGGCCGCACGATGTCGCGTATGAAAGCGAAGAAGCAGGTGCAGGGCAAAGCTCTCGCTTCGGAAATGCGTCAGCGCGGCATTCTTGTGCGTGCAGCATCATTCTCCGGTCTGGCGGAAGAGGCCGGATTCGCTTACAAGAATATTGACGATGTCGTTGACGCTGTTGCGAAGATCGGCATCTCGAAACCTGTGGCGAAGCTGCTGCCGATCGCGAATATAAAGGGGTGACCGCCCAGGTGCGGCTGGCAGGCGTCCTGTCGCCACTTTCGGATGCAACATACACAATTGGGCCTTGCAGTAGTACCGCGTGCCCGAAATCCTGATTCCGCAGCATCCGTTTTCTTGTTGACAATAGGATTTGCTGATCTATATTTCATTAACCACATATCGTTGGATATTTGTGATGAGATCGATTCCGCGCTCGTGCCAGCGCGAAGCACGTTGCTGGTCGTCATTATGCGATGCTCTCTTAGAACAATGGCGTAAATATGTCGCCATTGCGAGGAAGGGGGGTGATAATACCATATAGCGATCCTATCTTGAAAGTCAAATCACAGACTCTGTATAGCATTGGTTACAATGAGCGACCATCCGGCAGCATCATGCAGAGTTGCATTCGTGAACATGACTCTGAAACAGTGGAAACGCAGTGAGAAGGCATTTGATTATTACGAACACTGTCGTTGTGTGCCTGACCGCCTTCGCCGTCTCGATTCCGGCTGCGTCCGTGGTGAAAATGTCGTTGCCCATATACTGCTCCCCATTAGTGACAGTTGTTTGTTAAGCTATTGTTTTGCGGCTGGACATTCAAAGGAGTTCAGCCATGAAACGACGACAACGGGATTCAAAGACAAAGGCCAGGATCGTTCTGGAAGGTTTGTCAGGCCGCCAGCTGGAGCAAAGCCAGAAGAGTAGTAGCGATTGACATAATGTGAGTCAAATCACGTTGCAGGGTCGGTTTTTGCAAGAATAGGGGGGCTGAAGTACAGCGGCCTACCGTTGGTGTAGGCCATGGGGGGATGTAGGCGAATTTGCTAAATCGAGAGGTGGTGATGTAGCTGACATAATTCGAACAGTATAAACCTTGTACCGAGTAACAACTTCCAAAACAAACAGGAGAAATGATGAGAAAGACTCTTGTTTTCTTCGCATTGGTAATCGGGCTGGTCCTTTTGATCAGCGCCGGGTTTGCTTTCGGTAGCCAAGACTTCAAGGTGAAAAGCACGACGTTTGCCCCTGACAAATCCGAATACGCCGCAGGTGAGATTCTGGTGAAGTTCAGGGCTGACGTCAAGGTACAGGACATCAACAGAATTCACGCCAAACACGGTACATCTGAGATGTACACAAGTCCGCGTGCTGGTTTCAAACGGATCAGTATCCCATCTACGGCGACTGTTGATCAGATGGTTGAACTCTTCCGAGGGAAACCCGAGGTCGAGTACGCCGAGCCCAATTACATCTTTCACGCATTCATGACTCCTAACGACCCGTACTACTCTTATCAATGGCACATGCCGATGATCAACATGGAGCAGGCCTGGGACCAGTCAACGGGAACAGGCGTCGTCGTGGCGATCGTCGATTGTGGTGTGGCTTATGAGAATTATGGCTCCTTTGCCCAGGCCCCCGATCTAGCCGGCACCTCTTTCGTGCCCGGGTACGACTTCGTGAATAATGATACTCATCCTAATGACGACAACGGCCACGGCACTCACGTCGCCGGCACCGTTGCCCAGACGACAAATAACGGCGTTGGCGTCACAGGCGTCGCCTTCAACTGCAGCATTATGCCCGTCAAGGTGCTTGATTCCCAGGGCAGCGGCTATTTGTCTGACGTGGCGGATGGAATCATATGGGCTGCCGATAACGGCGCTGATGTAATCAATATGAGCCTCGGTGCTTCTTCTACAACATCGACACTTCAGAATGCCGTCCAGTATGCCTATGGAATGGGTGTAACCATAGTCTGTGCCGCTGGAAATGCAGGCACCCCTGTGGCACAGTACCCTGCCGCTTACACGGAGTGCATCTCTGTCTCCGCCGTTCGGTATGACAAAGCCCTGGCATACTACTCCAGTTATGGTTCAACAATAGATATCTGCGCCCCGGGTGGTGATGTCACTGTTGACCAGAACGGTGATGGTTATGTCGATGGTGTTCTTCAGCAGACTCACGACGGCTCCAACTATTCGAGTTTTTCCTATTACTTCTATCAGGGTACATCAATGGCCTCGCCCCACGTAGCTGGTGTAGCGGCTCTGCTACTTGCCAAAGACGGTTCCCTGACGCCTCAGCAGGTAAGAGATGCCATCCAGGGTTCTGCAGAGGACCTGGGTGCGGCTGGTTGGGACCAGTCCTTTGGATATGGGTTAGTCGATGCTAACGCGGCACTTCAGTCGCTGACTCCGACTCCACCGGTTGCGAATTTCTCCGGTTCACCGACATCCGGTACAGTTCCTCTGACGGTCAATTTCACTGATCTGTCGACCGGCAGTGTTACGAGCTGGAGTTGGACATTCGGCGATGGCGGCACATCGACCGCGCAGAATCCGTCGCACCAGTATACATCTGCCAATACCTATACCGTGAGTCTGACGGTCACTGGCCCGGGCGGCTCTGACGGCGAAACCAAGACCAACTACATAACGGTCAATCCATGCGTCACGCCGACAGCCGGCTTCGTTGGATCACCGACGAGCGGCGACTACCCGCTGCTTGTAAACTTCACCGATCAGTCATCGGGGGCGACATCATGGGCATGGACATTCGGTGACGGCGGCACATCGACTGCGTCGAATCCGTCTCACACATACACGTCTGCAGGGACATTCACAGTCACCCAGACTGTGACGAATTCATGCGGGAATGACCAATTGGTGCGCACCAATTATATCACCGTTACAACCCCACCGTGCTATGCTCCGGTTGCCGCGTTTGTAGGATCACCGACATCCGGTACTTATCCGCTGACTGTCAATTTCACGGATCAGTCCACGAATGCGCCAACATCATGGAGCTGGACATTCGGTGATGGCGGCACATCGACCGCGCAGAATCCGTCGCACACATACACGAGCGCAGGGACGTTCACCGTTACTCTCACAGCCACGAATAGTTGCGGCAGCGATGGAGAGACGAAAACCGGCTATATAACGGTGACCGAACCGAGCACGTGGACAGTTATCACGTATGATGACTTTGAATCAGGCTGGGGAAGCTACACCGACGGCGGCGGTGACTGCAGTCGATATACCAGAGGCACCTATGCACACCAGGGGAGCGCTGCGGCCGACATTCAGGACAACAGTGGCACATCTTCCTCATTCTATCACACGACCGGCTACGATGTATCCGGATATTCAGAACTTCAAATCGAGTTCTGGTTCCGCGCATCCAGTATGGAATCAGGCGAAGATTTCTGGGTCCAGTATTACAACGGATCGACGTGGCAAACAGTCGCCACATTCACCAGTGGCACCGATTTCAGCAACAATGTCTTCTACAACGCCGTTGTCAGTATATCCAGCAGCCAATACAGTTTCCCGACCAATGCGAAGCTTCGCTTCATGTGTGATGCCAGTGATAACCGCGACGACGTGTACATCGACGAAATCGAGTTCCGTGGTATGGGCGGCGGAACCAGCGGATTCGCCAAGAACGAACCGCTGCTTCCGGAGGAGTTCTCACTTGCTCAGAACTACCCGAACCCATTCAATCCGGTGACGCAGATTTCGTTCACCCTGCCAACAACGCAGGACATCAGGCTCGAGGTGTTCAACATTCTCGGACAGCGTGTTGAAGTGCTCGCGGATAGAGCGTTCGGCGCCGGAAGTTACACGATTCCGTGGGATGCATCAAAGCACTCCTCCGGTGTCTACTTCTATCGCCTCAGTTCCGCAACATTCAACAAGACCATGAAGATGGTGCTGATGAAATAGATTGTCCCTACAGGGATGATATCAATGAAGGCTCCCTCATGGGAGCCTTCATGTATTAGTTGCAGTGGCGCCCGTAAGACACTGATATGTCAGCACATACACACTTCGCCTATCGCATCGTGCCGAGAAGCGCGGTTGTGTCCGAGTTGGGGATTTGGTAGTGATCGAGTATTCCCCAGAGTTTTTCACGTCGGTTCCAAAATACGGCATTTCCAAACACACCAGATCGCACCCAGCCATCTGCAAGAGGGTCGTAGCGATCTTTGTCGATCCAGAGATCAACCTGGACATTGATTTTGTCACCGGAGTAAATCTGCACGAAGTGGGGGAGAAGACCACCTTCATAGTAGGGCACCGGTCTGAAGTTGGCATTGCCATTTGTGAACGTGGTGGCGCCCTCAGCCATCTGGCAGCCTTCACGGTCGCACAGTGTGAAGAAGCTGTTGTGAGTGATATCTTTGTCGTTGTTCAAATCCACTGAAGCGATGATTGTCTTTCCACCCGAGGTCTTGCCAAAAAGACGATAGCAGTTTTGAGGATTGAAATCGGGCATGTTGCCTTCGCACTTATTATTGCCCCGCACGTTGATCATCTCATGGAACATGTATCCCAACCAAACACTGTCGCCGATTTGCAGACGCCCTTCACCACAATCATAACTCCGCTTAAGGTCATCCTCGCTCGAATAGCCATACAACGGGAGCAGATTCTGGAAATCCATAACGATCTCACGCCCATTCGTCATTCGGTACCGGAGGGATCCTCTGGAGTGCAGATTTAGAGAGTCTGACCAGACGAAACTCATTTGAGGACTGGCAGAGATAGTCTTCATCTCCGTGATTACATCAGGATCGGAGTGAGTCCCAACGCTGTTCCATCGAAGTCCATCAAAGAATCGCATGTCGAATGTCTTTATGACTTTGGGATCACCACCGGGATCAAGGCAGCGTCCAATTTCGGCAACCATGAGAATATTGCCGACATCGCTGATCCGACCGACGAAGCTGAAATTGTCGTAGAACCACCATTCGTCGGTAGCCTTCTCGACAGGCACGTCAAGCGGCTCCAGAAGCTCTGGATCCTGCTCATATTTGAACACGAAGTTCGGCGTCTTGCCCGTCTGCGATGTATCTTCGGAACAGCCACTTAGGAATGCGGTTGCAAACACGACTAACATAAAAGTGACAGATACGAGAGTGGCTCTGTTGCTGTTCATGGCTAACCTCATTATTCAGGATGACTCCGGATAGCGTCGTTACGAATCTCCTCGTGGCGTCCCGCATGAATCATCATATTTCTTCAGATACTTTCTACATTTCTATCTTGCATTAGTTCAGATCGAATTTGGCGTCGCCTGCAGCGGCGCACTGTTTCCTGAGGATCACAATCTGGATGATGTTCAGAACAATCAGACCGCCGAGCAGCACTGCATCGATGACTCGCCATCCGACTGCGCTCTCCTGCTCGGGAAGAAATATAAGGAATAAGACGATATCCAGCAACGCTACAACGGGCGCGAATAGTATCCATCGAGATTTCGCAAGAAAGCCGCTGACGATCGTGAGCACTATCGATGTCGAATACCCCAGAATCAGCACCCAGATCAGCAGAGTAGTGACTCCATTCAGGAACCCGCTTCCGACACCGGCATTCACGGTAACGACAATCATCAACAGTATAACTGCCGGCAGCGGAACAAGCGACGTTAGATAAGCGAATCTGTAAACCGTATTGCGATCCATGGCGGGATTATACAGCAGCAGATGGGATATGTCGACAAGAATTTGTCAGCACAAAACCACATCGCGAAATGAGTCGAGTAGGGTGGAACGTGTTCCACCGATTCTTCTGATTGTTATCGCACGTGTTGAAAAATGTCTCAGAATTGCGCGCCCATGGATCCGGGGTGAAACATATTTCTGAACAGACAAGATGGTGGAACGCGTTCCACCCTACTCGGCTACATCATCTATGTCAACCTCGCCGGAACAGTCGGCGTTGCCCGCCCTGGGAGGAGAGGAGGGAGAGCCATTCTGAATTATCCATGCAACGAGCAGTCAGGGACCACATCCGCTTGAATCAACACCATTCTGCAGAGTAAAGCCGAACGTGCGAATTTCCCAGAAGCTCAATACGCTTGTGATGGAGGCCGTATTCGGTATTGTGTGGGTAGCCAACTCATTGCGCCAATATCACTTGCAAGCACGTGCGAGCTGTCTTGTGGTGCCGCACAAATATATCTGTCATATCTATCGGCCCGACAAAAAACCGACATGAAAGGAATCTCATTATGGTTGCAGATACGGGCGGTTGAGGCCGATAATACATTAATAGTGAACGGGTTCGACTTTTTTCGACTATTTTCCAGAAATCGCTTGACATCGGAGAGCGGATTCGTTTATTGGGATTTGCCATGAGTTAATTGGCTGACTAAATGCGATCTTTGAAAGACCCACCGGACACAGTAAGAAACTGGTGGGGTTTTTTAGCGCAAGAAGTCGACTTGATCTTTGAAAACCAAATAGCATACAACGTTTCTTTGAGACAGTACTCCACGGGGTGAAAATCTCCTGCGAAGGAGACATAAACCAAGTGGATCAGAACAACGAATGGTGATGTTTTTGAACATTGCCGGATCAATTCGAGAATAATCGAATGAATATTTTCGGAGAGTTTGATCCTGGCTCAGAACGAACGCTGGCGGCGTGCCTCATACATGCAAGTCGAGCGAGAAAGTTTCCTTCGGGGAATAAGTAAAGCGGCAAACGGGTGAGTAACACGTGGGGAACCCACCCTCGGGTTGGGGACAATCCCTCGAAAGAGGGTCTAATACCGAATAACGTCATTTGATCGCATGGTTGAGTGACCAAAGTATTTATACGCCTGAGGACGGCCCCGCGCCCCATTAGCCTGTTGGTAGGGTAACGGCCTACCAAAGCTTCGATGGGTAGCCGGCCTGAGAGGGTGATCGGCCACACTGGGACTGAGATACGGCCCAGACTCCTACGGGAGGCAGCAGTAGGGAATATTGCGCAATGGCCTAACGGCTGACGCAGCAACGCCGCGTGGATGACGAAGCTTTTCGGAGTGTAAAATCCTTTCAGTGGGGAAGAATGTGTCTTCGGACGCTTGACGGTACCCACAGAAGAAGCACCGGCTAACTCCGTGCCAGCAGCCGCGGTAATACGGGGGGTGCAAGCGTTGTTCGGATTTACTGGGCGTAAAGCGCACGCAGGCGGGCTGTCAAGTCGGATGTGAAAACCAGGAGCTTAACTCCTGGCCTGCATACGATACTGGCAGTCTTGAGTACCGGAGAGGATGGCGGAATTCCTGGTGTAGCGGTGAAATGCGTAGATATCAGGAAGAACACCGGTGGCGAAGGCGGCCATCTGGACGGATACTGACGCTCAGGTGCGAAGGCTAGGGGAGCAAACAGGATTAGATACCCTGGTAGTCCTAGCGGTAAACGATGGGCACTAGGTGTTGGTGGTGTCGACTCCACCAGTGCCGCAGCTAACGCATTAAGTGCCCCGCCTGGGGAGTACGGCCGCAAGGCTGAAACTCAAAGGAATTGACGGGGGCCCGCACAAGCGGTGGAGTATGTGGTTTAATTCGACGCAACGCGAAGAACCTTACCTGGGTTTGACATGCATTGGAAAGCTACAGAGATGTAGCCCCCTCTTCGGAGGCCTTTGCACAGGTGCTGCATGGCTGTCGTCAGCTCGTGCCGTGAGGTGTTGGGTTAAGTCCCGCAACGAGCGCAACCCCCATCATTAGTTGCCAACAGGTCAAGCTGGGAACTCTAATGAAACTGCCGTCGCAAGACGCGAGGAAGGAGGGGATGATGTCAAGTCATCATGGCCTTTATGCCCAGGGCTACACACGTGCTACAATGGGAGGGACAAAGAG
>JAHJOQ010000077.1 GCA_018820315.1 Candidatus Zixiibacteriota bacterium
GGCAAAGTCGGCGTTCTCAGAAAGGAATCCGTAACCAGGGTGAATCGCTTCGGCATTAGTAACCTCAGCCGCCGCGATGATTCGCTTTGGATCGAGATAGCTGTTCGATGAGTGCGCGGGACCTATGCATACATCCTCGTCCGCAAATCTTCTGTGGAGCGAATCACGATCAGCTTCGGAATAGACGGCAACAGTCTTTATGCCGAGATCCCTGCACGCCCGAATGATGCGTAGCGCAATCTCTCCCCTGTTCGCTATGAGGACTTTCTTCAACATGACCGGAAGATACAGAAAAAAAATCGCGTTTGGCAAGCGGAAAAGAACCAGTTTCTCAGTTGATGCCCACACCTGACATGAGTCTCGTCAGCATCCTGCGGAATGTCGAGGTTCTGGTGAGCAATAGTTGAGCCGGGGTCTGTCTGATGAGGCTCCAGTTAGGCAGTTATCGGAGAGGCTGACAGCAAATCGGCACCGTCTTCAGCGGTGCCGATTCTGTTCGCGAAATCTGTAGTATCGATGTAGAGTGGTGGGGGCGCACTACTTTCGCTGACCGCTCCTCTGCACTTCGTCGTATTCAGTCCAGCCGCGATCCGATGAGCCCGTGATGCCTTTCAAGCGGAGATCGAAGTCATCCGGGTTCGTGGCGTGCAGCATTGCGTCTTCGTAAGAAATGACCCCTTGCCTGTATGCATTCATGATCGACTGATCGAATGTCTGCATCCCGTACTGAATCATTCCTGATTCGATCAATTCAGGCAACAAAGGAGTCTTCGTTGCGTCCGCAATGTATTCTCTGACCGATGCCGTACCAATCAGCACTTCCACCGCCGGAAGGCGGCCGGGACCATCAGAGCGTCCGAGCAGCCGTTGGCAAATTACTGACTGCAGAGTCCCTGCCAACAGAAGACGAATCTGCTGATGCTGATGCGGCGGGAAGAACGATATTATTCTCGAGATAGTCTCGACAGCATTCAGTGTATGCAGAGTCGTCAGAACCAGGTGCCCAGTGTCCGCCGCTGCAAGCGCGGTTGCCATCGTGTCCTGGTCTCGAATCTCACCGATCATGATGACATCGGGATCCTGACGGAATGCGTGTCGCAGTGCAGATGCAAATGATGGCGTGTCGCCACCGACTTCACGCTGCGAGATAATGCACTGGTTATCTCGGAAAATAAACTCGATGGGATCTTCGATAGTGAGGACATTCTCGCTCCTCGTATCGTTGATATGCTCGATCATCGACGCAAGCGTTGTCGATTTCCCTGACCCGGTAGTCCCGGTGACGATAACCAACCCGCGGCGCGCCTCAGCGATCTTCTTGATGACTTCCGGCAGGTTGAGTTCCTCAAATGTCGGAACAGTCGTGTTGACCGCTCTGATTGCGATCCCGGGAGTACCTCGCTGACGATACAGGTTGATCCGGAAACGACCCAGCTTGGCCACCGAGAGAGCCAGATCCATCTCGTTTCTCTGTTGGAATCGTCTGTTCTGATCAGGCGTAAGAATCTGATTCAGAATCTCGGTCATCTTCTCCTTCGTCATCGGATCGGTCTCTATCGAAGAGAGCCTGCCATCAAGGCGCATCGTAGGAGAGATCCCGACGCGGATGTGAATATCGGACGCACGCTTAGAGAGCATCTCCACCAGCATCTGGCGCAGATTCATAGACAGCCTCCTTGGAATGACTAGCTTTAACCGAGCGGCTCGACCAAAAAGAGCGTCTGTCCGAATTCGATCGGCTGAGCGTTCTCAACTAAACGCTTGACGATCTTGCCTTCGACTTCCGACTCGATTTCGTTCATCAGCTTCATCGCCTCGACAATGCACACCACCTGGCCGGTCGAAATGACCTGGCCGACTTCGACATAATGTGGCGCTGTCGGCTCTGGTGACGTATAAAACGTACCCACCATCGGCGACTTAATAGCTATATACTTATCGTCGGAATTCGCGGAAGTTTCTGAAGCAGTTTCCTTTGGGGCGTGAACGATTGGAACGGCCTGTGCGGATGGAGCTGGATTGTGCTCGGGCAAATAGATCTCGGTAGGCATCGCTCCATGTTGGCGATAACCGTTGCTGTCATAGCGCTTTGTGATCTTGATCTTACGCCCCCAGCTCGAAAACTCAAGTTGCGCAATGTCGCTCTCTTCAACCAGTTTCACCAGCTTGCGGATCATCTTGTCGAACATAAGCTACTCCAATATCTCAATAGAGGATTTTTCAATCTCAAACGTCTCGGCTAAAGCTCGATCAACTCCTTCGGCGCCTTGTTTAACACTGTGCAACCGTTCCGCCGGATTACAACATCGTCCTCGATTCTGACGCCGCCCCAGTTCGGAATGTAGATTCCCGGCTCGATCGTCACGACGTGACCCGGCTGCAAAATGCCATTCGCTTCCGGAGACAGTCGGGGCAATTCGTGAACCACAAGACCGATTCCGTGACCAAGGCCATGTCCGAACTTCTTACCATATCCGGCTTTGGATATGACCTTGCGCGCTGCCGCGTCAACTTTCTGGCAGCTGATCCCTGCTTTCGCAACGGCTATGGCCTTGAGCTGAGCCTTAGCAACTGTGTCATATATTCTCTTCTGCCTGGTCGTCGCCTTACCGATCACCACAGTTCGGGTGATGTCTGAAACGTATCCTTCGTACGTCGCACCAAAATCGAGAGTGACGAACTCCCCCCTCTTGAGTTTCTTCGACGAGGCGATTCCATGCGGAAGTGCCGCGCGCCATCCCGAAGCTATTATCGAATCGAATGCGGGCTTTGACGATCCGAGCATTTTCATCTGATATTCAAGTTCCGCCGCAATCTCATCTTCACGAACGCCCGGTTTCATGATGCCGAGGATTCTCTCGAAAGCGATATCAGAGATGCGAACCGCGCCCTTGATACTTGAGAGCTCATCCTTGTCCTTCACCATCGCCAGATCCTCGACAAGTCCGGTTGTCGGAAGGAATACTGCCGTGACGAGACTCGTCTGGAATCTCGTTAGACTTGCCTGTGTGAGATACTCGCTCTCATAGCCAATCTTGACATTGGGCTTCGCCAGTGCATCGAGTTCAGCGGCGTCTGCGATGAGCTGCCGCGCAACGATATGAACAGTCGCACCCTTGACCTGTTCGGCTGACTGACTCTTATACCTAAAATCGGTAAAGAAATGCGCCTCATTCCGAAATACGAAAAGCAGCGCCGACGATCCGGTGAAACCGACCAGGTATCGGATGTGTGGCAGGTCACTTACAAGCAATACGTCGAGGTTTTCGGTATTCAATCGCTGCTGTAGTTTCTTAATTCGTGTCTTCATCGGTGCGTACTTTCCGGTTTGGAATTAATCTCATTCAGGAATGACAACGCCAACTCATGCTGCGGTTCCGTTTCCAGAATGCTGCTGCAGATTTCCCGCGCCAGTTTGGCATGTCCCTGTTTCATGTACAATTTCGCGAGTGTTAGAGTGTCAAAGACGCCTCTTTCGGATTCCGGAATGTCACTCCGCGAAACTGTCTCCTCCGTTTGATCTTCTGCCGCCGGCTGACTCCGCTCCACTTTCGGATTTCGCCTCGCCCGCTCGGCAGCCTCTTCGCAATATTTGTCGCGCTGAAGGACCTGTCTGTAATACGACCGCGCGAGTGAATAGGCTTCCGCCTCCCAGTGAATATCTGCAATCGACTTAAGAGCCAACAAGTTCCCCGGCTCGCATTTGAGCACGGAGTGAAATCCCATCAGCGCTTTCTCAATCTCACCCCGGTCCTGATAGACCAGAGCCAGAACCATGTGGCCGGAGCCGTAATCCGGAAACCGCTTTAGCCCTTCCCGGCAGACCACTTCGGCATCGTCAAATCGACCTTCAAGCCGATGAATATCTGCGAGTTGGGCGAATGTATCCGGCAGCCCTTCGGTCAAAACCGTAGCAAGGTCTGTCTCGGCCGGTCTGGAAATCCTAATTCTGGGCATCCGTGCCTTCCACCTCAGCTCCACGATAACCCCACGTTATGCCCGTGTCAACAGTAAACTTTGGGGGAGAAATAGGGTGGAACGAGTTCCACCGACTCTTCCGGGCGGCTGACAATGGCTGATTGGCCCACCCTTTGTGTGGGTTTCTCAAAAGAGGACACATCCGAGGGACTTCGTCCTCAGAGGCGCGAATTCAATAGCGGGGGCGCGCTATTCTCTAAAGTGTCAGAACTACTTCCCACACCAACAGTCTTGGTAAAAGCATCATGAGAATAGCACACTTGACGCGAGATCTCATTGAGTTCTGAGACACTGTCCTCTGCAAATGGAGCCCTATTCTTTCAACTTGCAAACCTCATAGAAACGAGCGGTAATCGTTGAGCCCATGTACTGCTTGACTTCAATAGTCCAAGTTGATACTCTTCTGCTAATGAGTGTTGTTCAGTAATATGCCATGTGCGTAATTCGAGCATTCGTTCATTACAACACTATAGAGAAGGTCTAAGGGCAGCACAGTTGGATATGATTGACTCAAGCATCTGGACTTTAGGAGCAACATTCAAAATATCAGGGAGTACGTTTATTGCTCTTGCAGCCTATTTCGGTTTTGTCGCTGTGCTGCAGAATGACGAGCATGAAGGAACAGGAAAGTGGTTTGAGGATAAGTGGCA
>JAHJOQ010000078.1 GCA_018820315.1 Candidatus Zixiibacteriota bacterium
AGGCGGACCTGAGTTGGCCGCTGCCTGAAGAGATGACCGACAGCGATCTCGATCGGCTTCTTTTCCCGCCGCCACCATCTATCGCCGGCTCACAACGTCCACCGCCGCACTACAAGGGGATTCATCGGGAGCTGAAGCGTAAGGGGGTGACGCTCTTTCTGTTATGGCAGGAATATAAGGAAGTTCACCCGGAAGGGTATCAGTACAGCCGTTTCTGTGATCTCTACCGCGAGTGGGCCGGCAAGCTCGATCTGCCAATGCGTCAGGATCACAAGGCGGGCGAGAAGCTGTTTGTAGATTACGCCGGGCAGACGATGCCGGTAGTCGACCGATCTACCGGCGAGGTAAGAGAAGCTCAGATCTTTGTAGCTGTATCGGGTGCAAGCAATCACACCTACGCTGAAGCTACCTGGACGCAGAGTCTGCCAAACTGGATTGCCTCACACACCCGGGCATTCGCTTTCATGGGCGGCGTCCACGATCTGGTGGTTCCTGACAACCTGCTCAGCGGGGTCTCAAAAGCCTGCCGTTATGAACCGGACATCAATCCGACCTACCATGAGATGGCCCGCCATTACGGCACAGCTGTCATGCCAGCAAGAGTCCGCAAGCCAAAAGACAAAGCGAAAGTTGAGGCGGGTGTTCTGGGAGCGGAGAGGTATATCCTGGCGCGCCTGCGTAACCATACCTTCTTTTCACTGATCGAACTCAACCGTGCCATTGCCGCATTGTTGACTGAGTACAACGAGCAACCTTTCCAGAAGCTGCCCGGCTCGCGTAAGTCGCTGTTTGAGACTCTGGATAAACCGGCACTGAGACCTCTGCCTTCCGAGCGTTACGAGTACGCCGAGTGGAAGAAGGCGACAGTCAACATCGATTACCACGTGGAGGTCAATCGGCATTACTTCAGCGTCCCATACCAGTTGGTCAGACAGAGAGTTGATGTCCGTGTGACTAATACGACAGTTGAGTGTTTCCACAACGGCAAGCGTGTTGCCAGCCACCTTAAGAGCGATCTTGCAGGACGCCACACCACCGTCACCGAACACATGCCGAGGGCTCATCGAGAGTATGCGGAATGGACGCCGGAACGTCTGGTTCGCTGGGCTGCTAAAAGCGGCGGCGCGACAGCCGAGGTGGTCGAGCAGATCCTCTCATCGAGGCCGCATCCTCAGCAGGGGTTTCGCTCCTGTCTGGGGATCATGCGCTTGGGCAAACGATATGGGCAGGATCGCCTCGATGCTGCATGTGCACGCGCTTTAGCGATCAACGCGACCAGTTACAAGAGCATCGAATCTATTCTCAAGAGAGGACTCGACAGAGTGCCGCTCCCACAGCGACAGCTGCAACTGCCGGTTATCGAGCACGCCAATGTAAGGGGGGCGAACTACTATGAGAAACCGGACTAACCGAAAGGAGGAGAGTGTCTATGCTGAAGCAACCGACATTGGAGAAACTGGAGGGCCTGAAACTGACCGGTATGCTCAAGGCTTATACCGAACAGATGGAGATACCGGACTGTGAGGCGCTCGGGTTCGATGAACGATTCGGGCTTCTTCTTGATCGTGAGGCTTGCGAACGAGACAACCGTCGTCTAACCTATCGTCTCCGGAAGGCGAAACTTCGACTGGCCGCTTGTATCGAAGATATTGACTATCGTCATCCGCGCGGACTCGACAAGTCGGTCATGCTGCAGCTAGCGAGTTGTGGGTGGATGCGGACTTACGACAACTGTATCATCACAGGACCGACCGGAGCCGGCAAGACCTATCTTGCCTGTGCGCTCGGCCAGAAAGCGTGCCGTGAAGATCACTCGGTACTGTACATGCGTGTGCCGCGTCTGTTCAGGGATCTGGCTGTGGCGAGAGGTGACGGACGATACACCAAAATGCTTGCAGCTTTTGCCAGAGTCGACCTGATGATACTTGATGATTGGGGGACCACACGCCTGACAGACGAACAGAGAAGAGATATCTTTGAGATACTCGAAGATCGTTATGACAGGAAATCGACTCTTGTCGCTGCTCAATTACCTGTCAAACACTGGCACGAAACCATCGGCGATCCGACACTGGCTGATGCCATTCTCGATAGGATCGTTCACAATGCTCACAAGATAAGTCTGAAAGGAGAATCGATGAGGAGGAAGAAAAAGCGCTTGACTAAGAGAGAAGGTGAAGGTAGATAGCTTTCAGGCCCGCGTCGCTCTGCTCCGATGGGGTGGCGCCTTCGTTCGGAATCAACCGGCGCATTCCGCCGGAATCACATGGCGCATTCACCGGAATAGGCACTATTATCACAAGATGTTTCCAAACTTGAAAATATGCGAGGTTCCGTTGTGGATCTCAAGATGTCGGTACTGCGTGTAGCAATGAAGGCACTAGAGACTAAGAACGTGGATCTATTATGGCGAGAGTGTTTCCCGTGCATCGCGAACGCATTGCTGGCTGAAGAAGCAGAGTTCCTCATACGAATGGATATGCTCTATTCCGATTTCAGAAAGCCATATTACACTGATATCCTTCTGAAGCGAGGGCCGTACACCGGACGCGATACATCAGGTGGACTGTCA
>JAHJOQ010000079.1 GCA_018820315.1 Candidatus Zixiibacteriota bacterium
CAGGTCCCTTACTGCAACGAGTATATCATCGACGGTTTCATGCTTGACCGTGCACTTGCCGCCGTGCGCCAATTTGTTCCTCATTTCAATCGCTTTCTTGAGTTTTGCAACAACTGAGACTTCGGGAATTTGTACGTCACCTGAGAGAGTGTTCTTAACAGCCAGCTTGGGCAAGTAATCCACAATCAGCCTTTTGAGATAAGGCGACTGCATATTTTCAAGCAACCACTCGGTCTCAGGTTGGAGGTGGTAAATGCAATGCTTCACACCTGTTTCAGCCGCTGCAACACCGATAAGAAGTGCGCTGCGCGGGTAGGAAAAACTCAAACTGACGGCTTCACACAACAGTTCATGTGCCATCGGCTCAGAATCGCCAGATTCTACAAGTCCAATTACCCTCTCAATGAGATGTTCAGGAGCACTCAGACCTTTTCGTATTCGGATGTTACCGGCCCTGATCCCTCTAGGCAGTTCGCTCCACACTTCACCGTCTGATGACCAAGTCAATCTTCCGGCACTGAAAGATGGATCTGGACTCGTATCGTTGCTGATCCACCTTGCAGTTCTGCAAGTTGTGATTGACCACCATCTCAGATCGCTGTAAATTTCGCTGTAGAAATCATGATACCTGCGTGGTAGAATGTCCCAAGGTGTGCAGTATTGTGATATAAGCTGAGATCGCATCTTCTCTTCCAGCTCTGCCACCTTCATATTCGTGTCAGGAGAATCATCATATACGCCATTTCTTACATCTTCCAGAATTCTTAGTATCTTGTCGTTGACGTTTCGCTGAGCAGTTACTTCGCATAGAACGCCGAGGGGCCTCTGTCCATCCTCATCTGTGCCTTCTTTGGTTCTGAATACAACAGTGACACTTTGATCAGGATAACTGAAGACCATCGGAGAATCCTCTCTTCGTCCGAAGTGTTCATCTATGAACGCTTGTACCAACTTGAAATGCATCGTCTAGACACCTCCAGATAAATGGCGCTAAATGAGCAGTCGAAACAATGCACCACTGATTCCGAGCAGCGCAAAACCGCTTAATACATGAGGCGGCAATTGTTTCCGATGGAGAACTGAATATCCCAATGCTATCAGCACTCCTACAATTACTATTGGAGCCGTGAAGTATAGGCTGAGTTTCTCTGGCGGGCGGACATTTATCGGCATGTAAATCACAACAGCCGTGAGACCCACCCCGATCAGAGTAGCTATCAAGGCGATCCAATCGGCAATTCGCTCCAATAACGGGTAAGTAGTATCGCTAATGGCCGAAAGCATTCCATATGCTATCAAGAGAATCCCCAGAGAGCCAAGGAAATTGAAGCTCCACTCGAGTATCTGTGTCAGCTCCGTAGGTCAGGATCCCTGCGATCCTGACTATTCCATTTCTCAGAGCAACGAAGAAATAGGCAGGATCACTCCGGCGCGCTTCGCGTGACTTCGGATCGCTGCCCTACGATTCGAGGACATCTGCCGCGCACATATCAGCGCGTCAAGCGCTGTCACACGTTGCGCAACGGTTTCCAGACAGTTGGCTCAATCCGCGATCAGAGATCGTGGCCACGGATTCCGTCAGGAAGGGGTTCCTGACGGCGCTGCGAAGATCGCGGCCATGGATTCCGTCAGGAAAGGATTCCTGACGGCGCCCACAAAACAAAAGCGGCAGACTGGGGGAAGTCTGCCGCATAACAGTTCGGTCTATACCCTGAACGAGTTGTTGTTGGATTCGCCTATCTAATTAAGCACGTCGTTCGACGTGTTTACGATCACTCCGGTGCCGTCGACCGTCCATATATCCGGAGTGGGATCGTCATCGATACCGGGGGCAGCAGCGTTTGCTGTCGCGATGAAATTCGTGCCGTTTACTACGATGCTGTAGTCGTACCATGCGCTCGCCATTATCTCAACACCGAGCAGTGCGATATCATTTGTGTACGTGCCGTGCTCCTGATAGTAACTGCGCTCCATCGTGTAAATCTGTTTCAGCAGACCCTTCGCTTC
>JAHJOQ010000080.1 GCA_018820315.1 Candidatus Zixiibacteriota bacterium
ATAACCACAAAATCTTGGCAGATTCTGACAGCGCCAGGAAAAATGCAAAATCACCCCTATTGAAAGACAATAACTTACAGGAGGCGGAAATTGAAAATCTCAACACTGAGCATAGATCGCGACATGGTCGGTGGGGGAAAGTGTCTTGGGCAATGATCGGCAGTCTGAATCAAGATTAGAAGAAAACACTTGTCGAACCCAGACGGTATCATCGGCAAGTAGTAGGGCACGAACGTGGTAGAGCACTCTGCATTCAATCGAGCGGGTCCCCGACGAGAGAATCAGTCTGTGAGAATCAGTACTCGATTCACGTCACTTACTCCTCCGTTGAGCAGTGCGGAATACTCACAGCTTGAGGCAAGCATATTGGCCGAAGGCTGTCGAGACACACTCGTCACATGGAACGGGATCCTGCTCGACGGCCACCACCGGCTGCAGATATGCGAGAAGCACGGCCTGCCGTTTCAAGCGACGAGCATAGAACTCGAAGACGAGGCGGCAGCGAAAGTCTGGATTCTCAAGAACCAGCTTGGGCGGCGGAACCTGGCGCCTTATCAAAAAATGGAATTAGTCTTGCAATTAGAACCTCTATTATCTGCAAAAGCAAAAGATATTATGAGTCAAGCTGCGGCTGATCGACAAGCCAAAATACGTAAAATAAATGAAGAATTACATGAGTTGCCATCTTGGGACAGCGGAAATCGCTATGGTAAAGAATGTGAATTGAAGGCATTAGGGCGTGAGGCTGACAATGCGGATACTGCTAATAATCAACTCGTTTACTTCATCGAAAGTAACGGCAAAATCAAAATAGGTGTTAGCACATTTCCCGAAGCACGTCTGAAACAGCTCAAGACAGGCAATCCCGATGCTGTATTGTTAGCGTCTGTACCGGGTGGGCGATTTCTTGAAAAGGAGTTACACATAAGGCATGAAATCGATAGATGTTCTGGTGAATGGTTTAATAAATCAGCAGCATTGATGGATGACATAGTGGGGTTGTCCAACACGGACAAACCCACTGGCGCGCCATTTCATGTACGGCAAGAACTGGTGAAGCTAACCAAATTTGGTAGTGGTACTTTAGCGAGAGTCAAAGTCATCTCCGAGAAAGCGGACGAGGCAACCAAAGAACAACTGCGCAAGGGTGAGACGACTATCAACAAGGTCTACACGTCAATTCTAAATGATGAGCGTAAGGCAACCAACCGCGAGAAAAAGAATATTGCCCCCCCTGAAGGTCTATACAACGTCATAGTGATCGACCCACCCTGGCCAATAAAGAAAGTCGAGCGAGACTGCCGACCCAACCAATCTGCAGAGCTCGATTATCCAACGATGCCTCTCGAACTGATCTCGTCGATTCATATTCCAAAAGCAGATGACTGCCACCTATTCTGCTGGACAACAAACAAACTACTACCCGAGACGATCAAGATCGTCGAGGGCTGGGGTTTCCGATATGTATTGACAATGGTCTGGCATAAGCCAGGTGGTTTTCAGCCTGTTGGATTGCCACAGTACAACTGTGAGTTCATTATCTATGCGAGATATGGACATCCAGAATTCACAGATACCAAAGCGTTCAATGTTTGCTTTGATGCACCTCGTGGAAAGCACAGTGAGAAGCCGGAAGAATTTTATCGAATCATTGCTCGCGTCACTGAAGGTGAGCGGCTGGACATGTTCAGCCGTCGTCAGATCGAAGGATTCGATGTATGGGGGAACGAAGTGTGATGATCTGGCTCTCTGCGGCGCTGGAACGCACGGTGTGTTTGAAGGCAAGGCAAGAAAAGAACATCCAAGTGAGAATTCTCTTGATAGGTGCGGCGATGTGGAGCATTGTGTTAGCTGAAGGAGACGTAAGATAAAGGAATGCATAGACATAGGACGGTCGCAGAAGCTCGGCAGGATTAAGGCTCGCAGGCATTCTATGAACAGCTGTAGGATTCACATGACAGATGAAGCCGAGAAGATCAGGAGCATGATCGAAGGTGGTGATGCGTAGTATGCAATGCGCCATGTATGCCAGGTACTCCAGCGATATGCAGAAGCAGACCTCTATCGACGATCAGATTCGGGAATGCAGGAAGTTTATCTCTCACAAAGGGTGGCAGGTATGCGAGGATCATATCTACTCCGATAAGGCGGTCAGTGGAGCCGAAGTGAACAGGCCAGGATATGCGAATCTCAAGAAGTTCGCGTTCGACAGGCAGTTTGAGTGTGTTGTCGTCGATGATCTATCTCGGCTCGGCAGGGACGCCGGTGAATCCATCCATATATTCCAGGAACTCACAGTGTTTGGAATCGGCATTGCCTCCGTATCTGACGGGATCGAAACACTATCTCAGTCTGCCAAGATTCCCTACTATTTCAAGAGCATCGCAAACGAACTCTTCCTCGATGACCTGAAGGCTAAGATCGTTCGTGGAATGAAGGGACAGGTCGAGCGTGGCTATTCTGCAGGGGGCCGAGTGTACGGTTATGACGCTGTTCCGGACTTGTTCGAGAATGGAGAACAAGATAAGTTCGGCAGGCCGAAGCGACATGGTGTGCACATAAGGATCAACGACAGGGAAGCCGAGGTCGTACGAAAGATATTCGAGATGCGCAAACTGGGGATGGGTTACAGAGCAATGGCCCAGTCACTGAATGCGAAGGGCGTTCCTTCTCCTCACGCAGGTAATGGCAGCAGGAGCGGGCATTGGTGTTTGGGCCAGGTGAGATCGATGTTGAGGCAAGAGAAGTATACCGGCGACTGGACATGGAACAAGACGAAGTGGTTCAAGAAGAATATCACAGGCAAGAGACTAAAGATTGACAACCCGCCTGATAAGTGGATAGTCCACAAAGATGAATCGCTGAGGATTGTGCCGCAGCAGTTGTGGAATGCAGTTCACGGTGAGTCGAATCCACGGAATGCGCCCAAACCATCCCGGTCGCGTCCGGCGAACGGCAAATATCCGCTGTCGGGCCTGCTGGTCTGCGCC
This sequence comes from Candidatus Zixiibacteriota bacterium, assembly GCA_018820315.1. NCBI lineage: Bacteria > Pseudomonadati > Candidatus Zixiibacteriota > Candidatus Zixiibacteriota bacterium. The sequence goes on from JAHJOQ010000080.1 coordinate 2,991, forward strand.
GAATGCGGGTCGTCCTACATCATCACATCATCGAGTAGCTACTCGGCTTACATCTGCAATGGCTACTGGAGCAGAGGCACTACAGTCTGCGCGTGTAATCACCGGATTCGCAGGCAGGCAGTCGAGGATGCGGTGTTCGGAAAGCTATCCGAGTTGCTGCTGTCCGAGGAGACATGTCAACGGCTCGCCGACCATATCAACTCGAGGCTGAAGGCATCGTGGCAGTCACCGGAGGCGAGGAGGGCCGAGCTGCTTCGTCAGAAATCTTCGCTCAGCAAAGCCGTCGAAAACCTGCTTGATGTTGCAGAAGCAGGTGGATTAACGGAGTCTCTCAGGGAACGACTTGTATCGAAGGAATCTCAACTGTTGAGCATTGAACGAGAACTGGCGAGTCTTTCCAACAGGAAATCGATTCCGACCAGTGTCGACGCCGAGTGGGTCAAGAGTAAGCTCTCCGGCTTGGGTGACCTATTGCAGAGGCACACAGATTCGATGAGCGTGTTCCGCGCGACTCTGAGGAACATTTTCCCCGGCAAACTCAGCGTAGGAGCGGAAGAAACGGATGGTACAACGGTGTTCAGAATTAGCGGTAACGCGATGCCGTTAAATGCGCTTGGTGAGACGGAAGTTCCAATAGAGATAAATAGCGGTGCAGGGACTTG
>JAHJOQ010000081.1 GCA_018820315.1 Candidatus Zixiibacteriota bacterium
GAGGAAGAAGGAACAGTTGATCCGGATTGTACTCTCGAAAATGTCTCTTGTTCTTCATGCCCCAATTCTAATACAATTCTATAACTCCTCAAAATGATCTGATAAAATCAAAAAGCAGAGGTTCTCCGACAGGCTCCTAGTCATCCCGGCGATGCGCAATTACACACCGAACTTTTGTAGACATAACACGGAATGCGTATGTTAAAGACAACATGTCGTTGAGCATGGTTGATGGGCGAGGGCTTTTTCTTAGAGAATCACTAAGCGTCGCAGTTCATCCACGGGATTACCCGATCAGTCTCGGAAATGTAATTCATTCAAACCGGTTCGCGGTCACGTGTTTCCTTTCAAAACACTTCGTTATCTGAAAATGCCGAGATGCTTAATAAAAAGGGTGGAGATGCCGATAGTTTAACAAGATATTATCTGAGTTAAGAAGCTGAGTTAAGGGGGCGAAAGTGAAACGTCATTCGATAATCATAGGCCTATGCCTATTGCTGATTGTTGCAGCGCAGCAATCATATGGTAGTTCGGATTTGATGGAGTTGAGTCTCGAAGATCTAATGAATATCGAGATAACTTCTGTATCCAAGACAGCTGAAAAGCTTTCCGACGCCGCTGCTGCGGTATATGTGATAACCAGCGACGACATTCGTAGATCTGGTTACAGAACCCTCCCTGATGTTCTTAAGCTGGCTCCGGGTCTTCAGGTAGCTCATATTGACGCCAATCGCTGGGCCATTAGCTCAAGGGGGTTCAATTATGAATTCGCTGACAAATTGCTCGTATTGATCGATGGTCGGTCGGTCTACACAAAGCTGTTCTCTGGAGTCTACTGGAACGAGCAAAACATCAATCTGGATGATGTTGAACGCATAGAGATCATTCGCGGTCCCGGAGCAACTCTTTGGGGTGCCAACGCTGTCAACGGTGTCATCAATGTCATTACAAAGGAATCCCAGGATACTCAGGGCGGCCACGTGTCGGTTTCATCGGGCAATGAAATCCGCAATGTGGGAGTCATAAGATACGGCGGTACTCTTGGAAAAGAAAATAACTATAGAGTCTACGGGCGCTATTACCGTCAGGATCACTCAGTGCTTGCGGATGGCGCCTCGATAGGCGACGACTGGGATGTGCTTCAAGCCGGGTTCCGGATTGACTGGAACTCCTGGCAAAACAATACCGTCACTGTACAAGGTGATGTGTACGGTGGTAACGCAGGTGCGTTCTTCACCTTGCCCATCTTTGAGCCACCATACAGCCAACTTCTCGAAACCGATTCCAAACTCTCCGGCGGCAATGTGCTTGCACGCTGGACTCATTCTCGTTCGGAGGCTTCCGGGATTGAACTTCAAGCCTATTTTGATCGCACCAAACGACACCATGAGGTCGCCGGTGAAGATCGTAATACATTTGATCTTGATTTCCAGGTGCGTCATAAGCTGCACGAGCGACTCGAAGTTATTGGCGGTCTAGGATACCAGATTACCGCTGACACACAGGATAGTTCCAGTTTGATATGGTTCGACAGTAAGAGTCGAACAGACAACCTACTGAGCGCATTCTTGCAAGGTTCTATAGCGCTGATTGATGAAAAGTTGAATATGACTGTGGGATCTAAATTCGAGCATAACGACTATACTGGGTTTGAATACCAACCCAGTATTCGAATGTTCTGGAGACCAGGCTCGACTCATTCTCTGTGGGCATCGGTATCCCGCGCAGTACATACTCCATCCCGATGGAATACTGACGTCACAAGCGTCTGGGCAGTCACGCCAGCGGGAACACCATTCAACCCCGGACCTCTTCCGCTCGTGCTTACCTCTATTGGTAATAAAGATCTCCGGAGTGAGGAACTTACCGCCTATGAGTTAGGGTACCGTGTTAGACCGCGACAAGACCTTTCACTAGATGTGGCTACCTTCTATAATAACTATGAAGGGTTGGGCACCGTGGAACTCGGTTCACCATTCCTTGATCTCGCCACGAGTGCGTTTATGGTTATGCCGGCGATCCGAGTCAATGGCGTTGATGGGAAATCATATGGAGGGGAGTGGATAGTCAACTGGTGGCCTCACTCTGAGATAAGGTTGGAGGCCGCTTATTCACTTCTACTGTGGCGACTCGACGATCCTGCTGTGACTCTGGATGAAGAGAACCCCGAACATCAAGTGTGGTTTAGAATTGATGCAGATGCCAGCAAGTCTCTGAGACTGGGTATGCTTGTACGTTACATTGATGATCTTCCCGCTTATGGCGTAGACAATGTTGTTGCTCTCGATACAAGACTCGGATGGGCTTTTAATGACAGCTGGGAGTTAGAAGTTGCAGGGCAGAATCTACTTGAGCCGACTCATTTGGAGTTTCCAACGCCTACATCATCAAAAACAAGCCTGGTCGAACGCAGAATTCACGTCGCATTGACCAAGAGTTTCTGATATATGAGCAGACCATTCTCAGTAATCTTGTTGGTTCTCGTCTGCACAGCGGCTATTGGTGTTCCCACAACCGTTCATGCTGACAAACCGACCGAATATCAGCTGAAGGTGGCCTATTTGTACAACTTCATCAAGTTCGTGGAATGGCCGACGAATGTTCTGAGCGAGGATGACACACTCCTGCAGATTTGTGTACTCGGAGAAAACCCATTTGGCCCTGCACTTGACGAGATGGTCTCAGGAAAAGAGATATCAGGGAGACAAATTTCAATAGTCTATGCAAAAACTCTCGCGAAATTAGACTCCTCTCATGTCGTTTTTGTTGCCAGGTCTGAGACTGATAATCTGGATAAGATCCTAGAACAGTTGGAGGGAGTTAGTATACTGACAATCAGCGACATCGACGGCTTTGTACAGCGAGGTGGCATAATTGGATTCCTTACGGAAGATAATAAGATTCGCTTTATCATAAATGTAGATGTAGCAGAAAAGGCCGGATTGCAGATCAGTTCACAGCTGCTCAGGATGTCACGATCAGTTGATCAAGAGAGATGAGGTGCGGAACAGATGAATTTCAGAGATAGCTCCCTGCGAAACAAGCTGACGATGATTGCCATGATAGCATCGATTGTTGGTTTGACGCTGTCCGGTGCTGTTTTCATGATTATTGATTATCACACTCTGAAAGCCACGATGGTTCGCAATCTGGAAACTCTTAGCAGTGTTATAGGCTCCAACTGTACGGCCGCTATTTCGTTCCACAACGCCGAAGACGCCAGTGATGTTCTCACGGCTCTCAAGGCAGAGGAACACATAATTGGCGCTGTTATATACGGAAACGATGACTTGGTTCTGGCATACTATGCCCGGGACGACCAAGCTGGTGATTTCAGGATACCGCCAGTCAATGAACCCTGTGCGACATTCTCCGACGGCACCCTGAGCGTATACCACACTATCTCGCTGGATGATGAGAGGATAGGCACCATTTACATGCAGAGCGATCTCCGACAGGTCAGCTCTCGAATGATTCAAATCGGGACTGCAATACTCTTAATCACTGCATTCTGTTTTGTCGTGGTATTTGTCATCATATCGCGATTGCAACGAGTGGTTTCCCAGCCGATTCTCAACCTGGCCCGAACCGCGCGGATCATATCCCAAGAGAAGTACTACTCCGCCAGAGTTGATTACGAAAGCAAGGATGAATTAGGGATTCTTGTTTCCGGCTTCAACGAAATGCTGGTTCAAATCCAGAAGAGGGATTCGGAGTTGCTAGAAAGCAGAGACAAACTTGAAGAAAGAGTTCGCGAGCGAACCGTGGAACTTGAAGAAGAAATCAAAGTGCGAAAACAGGCCGAACAGGCTATCAACAAATCTCTCAAAGAAAAAGAGATCCTCCTAAAAGAGGTTCACCATCGAGTAAAAAACAATCTCCAAATAATCATGAGTTTGCTAAGTCTGCAATCTAACGGAATCAATGGATCACATATCAAAGAGATGTTCAGAGATAGCCAGCGTCGAGTCAAATCTATGGCCTTGATTCACGAAAAACTCTACCAATCGGAAAACCTGGCCGAGATTGATCTTGCGGAATATATTGAAAGCCTAAGTAAATATCTATTGAGCACCATTACCGGAAACATGAATAAAATCAGAATGGTCACCAATGTAGAACGAATTACTCTCGGTGTAGACAAAGCGGTGCCATGCGGACTCATTATCAATGAGCTTGTGACAAATTCTCTGAAATATGCATTCAACGGACGCGATAGCGGTCAGATTACCATAACTTGCAAGAAACTGGAGAATGACCAAATATCTCTGAGTGTCGCGGATGACGGAATCGGAATTCCGGAGAATATGGATTACAAGAATACCCAGTCCTTGGGTTTACAATTGGTGAATAATCTCTCAAATCAGCTCGGAGCGAAAATTGACCTCCAAGCGGGGCTTGGGTATACTTGCTTCAATATAGTATTCAAGGGGGCAGACATTGGACGGGAAGAACAACAGCTCAAGTCAGCCGAAGATTCTTATTGTAGAAGATGAAGCCATCCTGGCGATGGATATTCGCCAGCGACTGGAAATGATGGGCTTCACTGTGACCGGCTCGGTTGCCACGGGAGAGGACGTGTTAGTTCAGATCGAACATGAACAGCCGGCACTGGTACTCATGGATATTCAGTTTCTCGGTGATATCGACGGGATCGAAGCTGCCGCCCGCATAAAGGAGAACTATGATATTCCAGTTGTATTTCTAACCGCCAATTCCGACGAATCCACCATAGAGCGTGCCAAAACTACCGATCCGGCGGCTTACCTGCTCAAACCGTTTGGTGATAGAGAGTTGAAAACTGCGATCGAAATCGCGCTACATCGACATAAGCTTGAGCTTGAGCTAAAACGAAGCGTACGGGCGTTGAAAGAAAGCGAAAAACGATACCGGGATCTTTTTGAACAATCCAATGATGCTGTCATAATACATGACCTTGAAGGCCGAATTCTGGATGTTAATGCACGCTCGTGCGAACTTCTGCGCTACCAGAAAGACCATTTTCTTTCTTCGGAGATAACCTCGTTTTTCCCAAATGGGTGTCAAGCGCCGCATGACGATCCTTTACAAATCATCAAGGAAAGAGGGCAATATCGATTTGAGTCATGTTTCGAGAGAGCCGACGGAGAAATCCTCAATGTTGATGTTAGTGCAAGGATAGTTGACCAAGAGAAAGGCCTTGTCCAAGGGATTATTCGTGATATTACCGTCAGCAAGCGGGCCGAGCAGGCATTGCAGGAGAGTGAAAGGAAATATCGACTTCTGGCCACAAATACTCTGGATGTTATCTGGACGACAGATCCGGAGTTCAACATAACATTTGTTAACGACGCGATCAATGACTTACTGGGCTACACGGCTGAGGAATTCACTGGAATGAATGCGATCGCCTTTACACCAGCTGAGAAAGTCAAGATATTACAAGATGCGGCAGAACAATTGCTTAACAAATACAAACGAGACCGGATCGTACAACATAAGTTTGAGATACAGTTTATCCATAAGAACGGCGCTCTAATAGACATTGAAATTACAGCTAACCTGATGATCGACAGCGTGGGCCAGATCGTAGGATTCCAGGGCAGGTCTGTCGACATCACTGAGCGCAAGCGGGCTGAGGGAGAATTGAGGAAACATCGTAACCACCTTGATGAATTGGTCAAAGAGCGGACCGCAGAACTGTCCAAGGCAAATGAACAGCTTCAGTTGGAAGTTCAGGAGCGATTAAGACTTCAAGAATTGGAGGCACGCTCTCAAAGACTGGAAATGGCTGGTACAATTGCAGGACAGGTGGCACATGATTTCAATAATCTTCTGGCGCCAATGTTAGTATATCCTGGATTCATCCGACACAGACTTCCATGCGACGAGAAAGTCACGGCATATCTTAATTCGATCGAAGACGCGGCAACGAAAATCGCCGAAATCAATCAGGATCTTATGACCATGGGTCGAAGGGGTCACTACAACCAGAGTGTGATAAACCTTAATGAAATCGTATCTCAGGCCGTCAAGAATTTCGAATCACGAACAGGTACGGTAACCTGCAAGCTGAATCTTAGCAAAGGTTTGATGAACATTATGGGTGGGAGTGCCCAGATTCATCGAATGATCATTAACCTTTTGGTGAATGCCAGGGATGCTATGCGGAATAGTGGACAGATTACTATCACGACCGAGTACTTTTACGCTGATAACATGGCAACTGCCTATGGTAGTGTTCCGGCGGGAGAATATATCAAGCTGACGATTTCGGATACCGGATGCGGTATTCCTGATGATATAATCAACAAAATCCTCGATCCTTTCTTTTCGACTAAGATTAGTGATAGAGAACGCGGTTCCGGTCTCGGAATGAGCGTTGTTAATGCGGTAATGAGTGATCATAATGGATACTTGGATCTGAGCAGCACAGTTGGTCTCGGTACTTCCTTCTACCTCTACTTCCCAATTACGCGAGAGAGTGTCGAAGCAGACAGTCCCAAGTCGATTTCCGGCGGGACTGAAAGTGTGATGATAATTGATGATGACGAAATACAACGCAATGTTTGCAGCGAGATCCTCGAATCACTCGGATATCAAGTCAGCACTGTAAGAAGCGGTGAGAAGGCAGTTGAATTTCTGAAGAAGAATCCGCATGATCTGCTGATTCTTGATATGATTATGCCGCCAGGAATAGACGGGACCGAGACATACAGACAGATATGCGAACTATATCCCAACCAAAAAGCGATTATCGTTTCGGGATATTCTGAGTCAGATCGCGTTCTCGAAGCTCTGAATCTCGGAGCGGGTACGTTCGTTAAGAAACCCTTTGACACGATTGCAATCGCCACCGCAGTCAGGACAGAACTTGACACGCAAGTAAAGGTATTGGTCTATAACATATATGTCACATGTCAGTCAAGACCGTCCAGTTAGGATCGGTTCAAAACAGGCCCAAGTGCCCCCGGATCGAGCGGCTTCTGGATATCGAATCGCTCTCCTGGTCGCCCAAGTTTCAGCAGACCTTTCGAAGACATTATTAAGAAGCTCAATTCTGGTCTTTCCGCTCGTCGTATCTGGCAGGTTCTGGTCACTGAGCACGGTTTCGCCGGTTCGTGCTCTTCGATCAAACGTTTCGTTCCCAGGGCCGGTGAGAGTACCTCGCTGTTATTCTGCCGCATAGAACGCGAGCCCGGCCAGGTGGCTCAGGTGGACTTCGGTATCGGCGTCTGGCTTGTCGATGAGGACGGCAAGAAGTGAGGATATCATCTCCTGTGAATCACCCTAAGCCATTCTCGCAAAGGTTACGTGAGTTGGTCTTACGGCAGACAGCCAGAGAAACAGTTGCTAAGCCAATCTCCCATTATCACTGTCTTTTCGGTCACCTTTGATCTTGATTATCACATTTGCTGTCCATAATTGTAGGAATGTACGTCGTCAGACAATTTGGACAGTATGTACTGAAATCTAAGACATAGTTTGTCTGATGGCAATTGATTTCTGGTATTCTCGTTTCGTGTGTGAGGAGTGCGTTCTTTGATCTTGTTTCTCTCCTCCAGTATTTGTACTGCCCTGCCAGTATAGACATCAGCCGGCGTAACGTTGTTGAGTGACTCGTGATATCGCTGATAATTGTAATACTCTACAAAGGTCTCAATTTCAGCTTTCAGATCATCTGGTGAATAATAGTTGTCCAACAGCAGGATGTTCTTCATTGATCGGTGATACCGTTCTATCTTTCCCTGAGTCATGGGGTGATATGGCCGACTCCGGGTGTGAGTGAATCCATTGTCAGCAAGATACTGTTTCAGTTCACCTGAGATGTAGCATGGACCATTATCCGATAACAGTCGTGGACGGTGTCAGACTCACGAATATATATCTTGTGGTCACCACCGCGCATGCCTGTGCAATGATAGTAAGTGTGTTTCCCCTTCTTGATCTGAGCAGTGATCTTGCACCCGCAGATCGCACAGATCATCAGATTACCGAACGCAAACGTCTTCCTTCGGAAGTTAGGCTTGTTGTGATTCTTGAAGGCCTGCTGCACTGCATCGAACAGCTCTCTGCTCACAATCGCTTCTTGCCAGCTTCCAAAAAGTCCTTGCTCCACCGATAATACAGATTGCTGACAATCCCTTCCCGACGACATAACTCCGCGACGCTCGCTTTCCCTTTAAGACCATCCAGAACGATCCGGATCTTCTCCTCAGACGTAAACTTCCGCCGAGTCTGCCGCCGGATATCCTTCACCACAGCTTCTGGATTCTGACTCTGCTTCCCACTCATCGGACACTCCTTTCGTTAAGACCAACATACTAAAACTACGTCTTAACCAAAAGCAACCCCGTGTCCGACTTTAGCTGAACCGACACACGCGCGACAGAATCGAAAATTCTATAGTTGCGATATCCAGAGCCTATTTCAACCTTGTGCTGCAGATGCAACTCATGGAAATAGCCCGCGAGACGCAGGGTATCTCCGAAACGCGTCTGGAGAGGGAACGCATTCGAAATCAGCTCGGCGGAGCATCTTCGACCGATTTCCTGAACGCGCAGGTCTCCTTCAACAATGATCAGTCTGATCTTTTGGATCGGGAACTACGGATGTCTATCGCAAGAGAGGAACTCAATGTACTGCTGGGACAGGACCCTGCAACGATTTTCACCGTTAGTCAGGAGATAGCCATCCCGGAGCTCTCTGTGGACTTTGAACAGGTTCGTGATCTGGCAATCGAAAGAAACAGCAGCCTCAGAAGTGCTCAGCTTGCGAAGAAAGTAGCTGATCGAAACGTGCAAACCGCATATTCGCCGTTTATGCCAAAACTCTCGCTGCAGGCAAATTACGGATACAGCGATCAGACTAACAACAGCAAAGCGGGTCAATATCCCGGTCATAATATCGGCACAAAGACCACGACCGGCACCGTTGGACTCTCTCTCTCTCATTTAACCTGTTCAATGGTCGCCGCGACAAGATCGACCTGCAAAACGCAAGAATCGAGGCAACAAACCAGGCTTTGGCACTGGCCGATGCGAAAAACAGGCTGATTGCACTCGTGCAGGAGATATATGACACATATGTGCTTCGACGAGAGATCATCGCCCTGGAAGAGCAGAACATCAAGGCTGCAAGACAGAACCTTGATCTGCAAAGAGAACGCCATGAACTGGGTGTTGCCAACTCGTTGGAATTCCGGGATGCTCAGCAGAACTCAGCCCGCGCAAGGACATCATTGATTACCGCTCGCTATCAGGCTCGCATATCGCGGCTGGAGATTGATCGCCTGATTGGGATGATCGATATCGAACGATAGCGTAGCCTGCTGACGTAATGCCGGCAATCCAAACCGGTGCGCAGAATCCTACTACAATTGAGCAGTCCGATTGCTGATCGGGTCATGATATGATTGCAGATGCAGCATCTTGACATATATTATCAGAGATGCTGCGCAAGAAACGAATGAAGAAAGATGGAAGGCCCATGCCTGCCCGTGGGCTGAGGCTCCCTCGGAAAAAGAAATTCGAGCCGATGCTGGAAACAGAGGCTGGCGTGAAAGTACGCTCGAAGTACGAGCAGAAATGTGTGGAACTCTTGACGAAGCACGGCATACGATTTCAATATGAGCCGCTGATACTTCTTGATGGGCACAAGTACCGCCCAGATTTCTATCTGCCCGATTACAATCTATTCGTCGAAATCTGCGGATTTCGCCACATGCCGTTCTATACCGATCGCCAATCCCACAAAGAACAGATATACGACAAACGCCAATTGAATTCCATCTTTATCAACTACAATGGCAAAGGATCGCTGGATGAGTTACTGAGAACTGAGCTGGAAAAAGCGGGAGTCGACTTCGTAGCAGGTCAGGAATAAGACTTCACGCCTATTCAGGAGCTATGTTATCTTAATCACATCAGCACCGGTTGAGAATCTAGTACAGCCCTGCGATCGGATCGCGATTTCTGTTGAATATTCTTTCCTGATGTCTGTAATTGAGGCAAAAAGGAGGATAATATGCCTTTCTGTCCAAAATGCAAGTACGAGTACAAAGCGAATATCGACGAATGCCCGGATTGCGGTGAAGAGTTGGTCGATTCGCTTTCGGAACACAGCGACTTTGAAGATGAAGAAGTCGATTCGGATGAAGAGTGGATTGCGCTTGCAAAGCTGACATCTAACCAGTATGCCGACATGGTCGTCGAAGCGCTGCAGGCCAAGGACATTCCGGCTATTGTCCATTCCAAAACCGGACACTTCGGTTCGATAGGCACAATGGGACCATCCTCATACGTTTCGGCGGGAGATGGTTACTTGATCATGGTGCCGAGAGAGTTCGCTGAACTCGCCAACGAGGAAGCTGGAATCATTCTCGGTGACGTCTGGACAAAATCGCGGCTCAAAGACTCGTTCAGCGATTGAGTTCCGGTGAACATGCTTCACAGAAAACAGCAAGCCCATCCTGCAACCAGGATGGGCTTCTGACAAATGTATCTTAGACACAGCCTCTACATATCGAACTTACCGCTGTACTTGTCCGTATGTTTCGGACTAACCCTCAAGTGATACTGACTCGCCCAGGCTTCCATCCCATCTTCGGCATAAGGAGCAACATCCTCCGCGTACGGAAAATCGAGATCCACTGCCGCTTCAAGGAAGAAGTAAGTCCATGCACCCTGCTGTAAGTCGGGCGCATCGTAGGAATTCGTCCGATTGGATGCGGTCGCCATGAATGTACCGGTCTGCGCGTCCGAATGGAAGTCGCCGATCACACAGGCATCCAATGTCACCAGGTTCTTGGAGCAGTTGGCGCTATTGAAGATACTCATCACGTATCCGTGGGTCACATAATACAGATCCGTCGAGATGATGCTCGATCCGTATCCCGGAGCCTTCGCGCCGTGACCGGAGTAACAGAACGCGATCTCATCACCCGGAGCGGCCTGATTTACCAGCCACTGCAAACCTGCGGTGATAGCATCAGCCGTCGCGTTACGATCGAGATCCATCTGGACTGAGAATCCCTGGCTGATAAGAAAACTCTTCATGTCTCTGGCATCGTCATCGCAGAACTGGAGGTCGTTTACAGTCCCCTCGTAATCAGAGATGCCCACAACATAAGCGTATTTGTGCGCAGGATTCGGATTCGGGTCGGCCGATCCCGTATCTGGTGGTGGTGGCGGGGGCTTCTTCCACATTACTTGATCGGTGGATGGCTGCATAATGAAGGTTGCAATCACATCTGCAGGCCTGGTGTCGATAAATTCAGGTCTCGCCTCGAGTTTGATCGCTGTTTCCCCGCCTGAGCTCGTAGTTGGCGTCTCACTGCACGCCAGCATCAGCAGCAGGCAGCATAGGATGGCGACCAGCGTTAAGAGCTTTCGCATTTTCTCCTCCTCGTGCTGGATTCGGATGGTTTTGAGAATGTCTAATACATTTTAATTTAATCACAAAAATCGGAGAAGCAAGAGAAAAATACCGCACGCTTCCCGCACACAGCCGACGTGAATTCGCAGACGGATTCAGCGAATGTAATCCGACAGACATGTCATGTTATCAGCGTATGTTCAGCCCCTCTCGCGAGAAATTGTGACATGTGCAGACTGAAGTGATATCGCCGCAGTGATATCGTACCATGCTTGCCGCTGCTTTAGGCATTATAATCGACATTGTGTCGTGATCGGAAGCAAAGCTGGTGGGCATGATAAGTGTCAGGAGCGTTCGTCATATGGGCCTGTGTCACTGCTCGCAATTGTTGACAATATTAGTCTCAATAGTTAGATTTACGCCGAGATGCAATTCATATTATCAGCCAACAGGAACTGACGGATGCACATGCACACCGCTGACCGTCTGAAACACTCCCACCGTTTTCACTCTGACAATCGCAAAGGTGAGCGCGGTACTTATCGAGTCATTGTCCTCACCGGAATAATGATGATTATTGAGATCATCGCCGGACTCCTGACGAACTCGATGGCCCTGCTTGCTGACGGGTGGCACATGTGCACACACATGGCTGCGCTCGGAATAGCTGCATTCGCATACTATCTGGCGCGGCGCCATGCCGACGACAAGCGGTACTCTTTTGGAACGGGTAAAATAGGCACTCTTGGTGGTTTCGCGAGCGCAGTGTTCCTGGCAGTGGTCGCTCTTCTAATGGCAGGTGAATCTATCCACCGATTCTTCAGTCCGTTGGAGATAGATTTCAATATGGCTCTCCTGGTTGCCGCATCCGGATTGATCGTTAATCTTGTCAGCGCAGGTATGCTGAAAGACCACAGTCATGATGGTCACCACGATCACAATCTAAAGGCTGCATATCTGCATGTACTTGCCGACGCCCTTACATCCGTTACTGCGATAGTGGCGCTGCTGGCGGGGAAGCTGCTGGGATGGGTTTGGATGGATCCGATCATGGGTATTGTCGGAGCGGCGGTGATATGTGTGTGGTCCTACGGTCTCCTCCGACAAACAGGCGCAATTTTGCTGGATAGACAGGCTGATCCCAAAACAATTTCGCGAATTCGAGAGATTCTCGAGTGCGATTCGGAATGCCGCATAGCTGACCTGCACATCTGGCGCGTCGGTTCACACCATCTCTCAGCAATAGTGTGCATCGTGACACATTCTCCGAAACCGCCCGCTTACTACAAGGACCTCCTCTGCGAGATTCCTGACCTTGACCATATCGCAGTTGAGGTAAATGCCTGCTCGCAAGAAATTTACGCTAAAGACAAGCAGTGATTAGTCGATCCATGAAACAGTGAGAGAATTGCCATTTGGCAATCATTCCGTCGTCGCAAGAACTGTGGTTACACAGAAGCGCCGGAGATACCCCGATAGCCATCCAGATGTACGTTTCCGTAGCCATTTGAATGGTTGTTCGACATGAGGAGCGATCCATCTTTTGCTTGACAAAAGAAGAGTGCAGGCCTATTTTAGTACCAGACGAAACGCATGAGTTTGTTCCTTTCTTTGTCACACGGGTGAGACAACAGTATTTTGAGGAGAAGTTATGATTAGCAGCAGAACAGTAGTAGTTGTATTTGCTCTCGCAGTTCTGGGAATGTGGTTCGCGCAACCGCTGATGTCCGACGCATTAGCCCTTGATACCAGTTGTGAATTCCATGAGTCGTCAGGATATATCGTTTACTCAGTTACTGACGGCGCCAGTCAGGAGTATACCGCCCAGTCGACCGTTGAAGGTGATATTCAGCTCGCCGGTACACCACCTTCGCTGACCGGCCCGGCCGACATCGACAGTGTCGAAGTCACATGCCTGAATGCCAACGGTAGTGGCAACGTTCACCTGGAAATATGCGCACTTCCAGTTTGTTATGGCATATACGATTTAAGCTTCAAGACCCACAGCGACTGTACGTTCTTTGAGGTTGCCTTCATCCCGTCGATGTCTGGATGGGGACTGATTCTGTTATTTGTTGCATTGGTTGCTACAGGAGCGTACGTTATTCGCAGAAGACGCGTGGTCGCATAAGAAAGATATTTCTCGATCAAGCCGGTTAAAGGCTTGTTAAATTGTCATACAGAGTTTTTTCAAGACGAATCGGGATTGGGTTAAGCCAGTCCCGATTTTTCTGTGTGCGATCCGCATCGCGAACGAAGGAAATCAGCCTCCGATCCCTTCCCAAGGAGTTGGTCATCCCCCCTGCGATAATCACGAACCTGCGGGTAACATTGGCTGCATGGAAGTGAATTTGGAGAGTGACGTCAGTAGTCCAGGATTCCTGCGATTCTGATCTATGGGGCTTCGGTGCTATTCGTCACCGTGTTTGCTCGTATCCGGTGCCGTGATCGGGGATTCATTCTGATCCAACTGCCCGGTTTCGAGAATCGGCGCGGCATCAAAGTCATTGACCTCCATCAAGTCGACGATTCGCCTGAGGGAAAGCGCAATGGTTGCCTGCTCCAAATCGCTGAGCTTGCTGAGTGCGCGGGCCAATCCGTCCTGCAGTGGAGAAGGAGCATTGCGGGCTAGCCGCATGCCGCTCTCGGTAGCGACTACATTCACCTGCCTGCGGTCTTTCTTGTCCCGCGTACGATGGATTAGCTCTTTCTTTTCCAGACGGTCCAGAATTCCCACCATAGTGCTGGAACTCAAGTGGACTGATTTGGCTAACGCGGTCGCGGTCAACGGGCCTTTCTCGACAATTGCCAATAGACATATAAGTTGAGGTCCTGTAATCTGATGCTGTGACTTGAGTTTCCCTGAGTAAATGTCGACAGCTCTGATGATCCGACGCAATGAACGAAGTATGTGAAGGTCGAATCTGTTTTCTTGCATATCGCCTTCTGCATTGGGTGAGTCCGAATCCTGCCCAGACTGGACGGCTGTCATCGATTCCTTAGACGCTTCATTCGTCTCAACGCCCGATTTCCATTCCCCACTGTCCGAGACTTCAGCCATTTCCTGACTCCCTAAGCCAATTGCTAACAAAAGTGATATTTGCTTCTAGTAGCAATGATTTCAAGTCAAGGTATACTAATAAACTGATCCGAAAAATCAAGGGGGAAATGGCATTCGAGGGGGCTTGAAGGAAATAGCCACTAAGTGCTTATGGGGTAGGCACGTCAGATTGCTGGTATGTGTGTTGTGGTCTATTAATGCTGCTGGTAGCGCCAAAGAGAGCTGGAGATGAGCAAGAAAAATCCTTGACACTGCGGGGTCTACCTATTAATTACACCAATAATGATTTGAGCACTAACGATTATTCAGTGTAGTTAGTATCATTTAATGTCTTAGCTCAAACTACTGAATCAGGGAGATGTTCCTTCATCCTAAGAGGAGCGAGAGAAAGGCAAGAAGACAATGAATGACGCGGTTACAGACAGCACGACATCATCAAAACTCGAAATACATAAGCTACTTAGCCTTGGTGACTTTCCTTCCTGGCTGGATCCGGAGCAGTTGGCGGCTTTCCTTCATGATAGTCTAAAACCCTATCAAGACACGTTGCCAGATATAGAGCAGGGAATTGCTGACGCGCTCAAACCTCGAATGGGCGAACCCGGTTTCATTCTTGTGGCTGAATTGAACCGGAAACCGGTTGGAGCGCTCGTCATGCTTCGGACCGGTATGAAAGGCTATATACCTGAAAATCTTCTGCTCTGGGTTGCGGTAGATAGTTCTGTACGGGGCAAGGGTGTCGGAAGCCAAATAATCCGTCGGGCATTCGACGAAGCTGACGGCGATGTGAAGCTTCATGTGGAATATGATAACCCCGCGAAGCGTCTATATGAGAGATTGGGAATGACAAACAAATACGCAGAGATGAGGTACCGGAAGTGAACCGTGTCACCATAGATCTACATGGGCTGAAGCATAATCTGCAGGTAATCAAACGCTGGATGCAGAAGCATTCAGCTAGTTGGACCGTGGTGACAAAAGTGCTCTGCGGTCACACGGATACTTTGCGCGCGCTTCAGCTACTCGGTGTTCGATCGATGGGCGATTCTCGACTGGCGAATCTAAGAGCGATTGAGAAGATCATCCCGGACTTCGAGTCCTGGTACATGCGAGTATCGGATTTATCATCAGTCAAAGAGGTCGCATCTCTGGCGGATGTGAGTCTGAATAGCGAGACAGAGGTGATAGAGTTGCTGAACGAGGAGGCCAAGCGACTGAGGAAAACGCACAAAATCATAATTATGATAGAGTTGGGTGACCTGCGGGAGGGAATATTGCCCGGGTCACTCATCAAGTTCTATGAATGCGTATTCGAGCTACCTAACATAGAGGTCATCGGCATAGGCGCGAATCTCGGCTGTCTTGCCGGTGCCGTGCCAAATGTCGATCAGTTTACGCAGCTTGCGCTCTACCGAGAGTTGCTGGAACTGAAATTCGATAGAAAGCTGCCGATGATATCTGCCGGCTCTTCCGCAGTTCTGCCAATACTGCTGGAGGGCAAGCTTCCAAAGGCGATCAATCACTTCCGTATCGGCGAAGCCATCTTTCTGGGAACTGACTTGGTGAACGGAGGAACGCTTCCCGAGTTGCGTGATGACGTCGTCTTGCTGGAGGCGGAGATTGCTGAGATCAAGGAAAAAGGACTGGTCCCCTTGTCGGAGACGGGATCTATGACGCCCTTTGAATCGGAAACAGACGATGATTTGTCTCCTGGGCAGCGTGGTTACCGCGCCCTCATTAGTGTAGGTCAACTGGATACCGATATTGCAGGACTCACTCCTCTTGACTCGAGGTACCGAATAGCCGGAGCGAGCAGCGACATCACTGTTGTCAATCTTGGTAGTGATTCTCACGGTTTGAGGATTGGGGACTCCATCAAATTCCGCCCGAATTACGCAGCCATGCTAAGGCTGATGAGTGGCAAATATGTTGCTCAGGAAGTCACTCCGGACCTGAGTGAGATTCAGGGATTTTCCAGCAATGCAAGATCGGAAGTCAAACCAGCCGTTGCGGTAGCAAACGAGCAGGAATCAACATGACGGAGCTTACGAGGCTGCGACGATTGCTCCACAGTCAACCCGAATTAGCAGGACAAGAAGAGAATACTTCGCGGTTAATGCATGTGTTTCTTGAGTCATGCCAACCGGATCACATTGTCTCCGGCATCGGTGGTTTCGGGCTAGCTGCTATCGTGAATGGTAGTCAGCC